>JALOTR010000388.1 GCA_025457805.1 Akkermansiaceae bacterium
GCGCCATTGAAACAGTTCTGCAATCGCTGTCTTCAATCTATGATGGCCAGGTGTTGCTGGCGACTCACAGCCCGGTGGCCTTGAACATTCTCGATCCCAAGCAAGTACTTTGTTTCGCCAAGGATGATCAGGGTGCCACCGACATTGTGGCCGGAGATCTGCATCCTGCCTTGCGTGATTGGAAACAGGGCGAGCCGGACTTTGGCGTGCTTTTTGCCGCAGGAATCTTAAGCTGAAATCGGCCATGAAGGATCTGATCGTGCTAGTGGCAGACAAGAATATGCAATTCGCCATGCAAGGTGGATTGCATAGGCCGGATAGCTTGGCGATTCGCCCGATTTCATTCGATTTTCGGCAGCATCCTGGTCGCGATGGCGGCACCCGCAGCACCGGTGCACAGATGCTTGCTTTAGAGAAAACCCGTTTCTCCCATGCCCTGTTGGTTTTGGATCATGAAGGCAGCGGCGCAGGGCGAATGGGACCTCTGGAGTTGGAGTCTCAGCTTGACGAGCAATTAAAATCGACCTGGGGCGGCAGAGCCAAATCGATCGTCATCGCTCCAGAAGTCGATATCTGGATGTGGGGAAGTGATAACAAACTGGCTGAAGTATTAAAATGGCCGAAACGTGAGCCGATTCGTGACTGGCTGAAGGAATCTGGTGCTGATTTTTCCACAAATGGAAAACCTCTGAGGCCCAAGGAAGCCTTGGAAGCAGTCTTCAGAATTTGCAAGCGCCCTCGCTCTTCGGCAGCCTATCAACAGATTGGATCAGCAATTAGCCTAACACGTTGTGGAGATCCGGCGTTTCTGCGGCTCAAGGCCACCCTGCAAAACTGGTTTCCTAAGGACTAGGGTTTTGAAGGGGTGAAGCCATTTGACATGCTTCTCGCACCCCAATGATTTCAGGATTCCCGTGAAGCAGGAATCCATTCAGCCTTCGAACAGCGATGAACATCCTTGCAAAGAACCTGCTCATTCTCGCATCGGCGGGTTCGGGGAAGACCTTTCAGCTTGGCAACCGGGTGATCGGCCTGGTGGCGAGTGGTGCGGCGCCGGAGCGGATTGTTGCGCTCACGTTCACGCGCAAGGCGGCGGGGGAGTTTGCGGATTCGGTGCTCACCAAGCTGGCGGAGGCGGCGGGCGATCAAGGCAAGGCGGCATCGCTGCGGGGTGATCTTGGTTTGCCGGAGGCGGATTTCGGCGAGGCGCTGGAAAAGGTGGTGCGTGCGCTGCCGAGTTTCACGCTGGGGACGATGGATAGTTTCTTCGCAAAAATCGTCCGCGGCTTCCAATATGAACTCGGGCTCACCGGCGGAAAATTCGATCTGCTCGAAGGCCCGCGGGCGACGGCGATGGCGGATGAGTTGCTGGCCAGCATCCTCGGCGACACGCTGGCGCGCGATCAGGACGAGCAGTTTTATCATGCCTTCCGCCGGGCGACCATCGGCCGCGAGGACCATGGGGTCTTGGAACCGCTGAGGCAGTTTGTGCGCAGGTGGCAGGCGATCTATCAGGAAGCCGGCAATCTTGCCTGGGGCCCGCAGGAACTCGCTGGGACGAATCCGGATGAGTGGGAAAAACACAAATCCGCCCTCGCCGCCCGCATCCGCCCCCACTTCGATGGCGTCGAATACACGCGCAAGGGCCAACGTGAGGCGCTCGAAAAGGAAATCGATACCCTAGAGAATCATGTCATCGGCAGTGGCAGTCTCGGCAGTCGCATTTCCTCGCTGCTCGCCAACATTCTGGAAGCCGTGGCCACCCAGAGCGGGCCGCTGCGGGTGAAGTCTTACACCGAATTCACCATCCGCGATCCCGCCGCTGCGGGCATCCGCGAGATGGTGGAACTCGCTGCCCGTTGCGAACTGGCCGCCGCCTTGCAACGGACCCGCGCGGTGCGGGATGTGGTTTCGGTGTTCGATGCCCTGTGCGCGGATCGCCTCCGCCGCCGCGGTCTGTTGGGCTTCAATGATGTGAAACTGCTGATGGGCGAGTGGGCCAGAAATGAAGACGCCCGCCTCCGCCGCGAGAGCGTGGACTTCCGGCTGGACTCGCGAATCGATCATTGGTTGCTGGATGAATTCCAAGATACCAGTCGGTCGGATTGGACTGGACTCCAACCACTCATCGATGAAGCGGCAAGTGGCGAGGATGGCTCGATGTTCATCGTCGGCGATCGCAAGCAGGCGATTTATGCGTGGCGTGGCGGCGATGTCAGCCTGTTTGATGAAATCATGACCCGCTACGATTCCGGCCTCAGCATCGAATCGATGGCCGAGTCCTGGCGATCCTGCCCCGAGGTGTTGGAACTGGTGAACCGCGTGTGCGGGGATACCACCACGCTACATGAGCTTTTCGGCGAGGTGGCGGATCGTTGGGTTTGGGAAAACCATTTCCCTGCCGCCCCGCTTGCCAAGCCCTCGAAAAGCGGAACCGCGCGGGTGGAGATGGTGGGCGATTGGGAGGAGCGGCTCGACCGGATGGTGGAGATTTTGAATGAAATCGGAGTGGGCAAGCGGGCGATGACCTGCGGCATTCTGGTGCGGGGAAACAAGCAGGTGCGCGAGGTGACGGATTTCCTCCGCAGCCATGATTTCGATGTCATCGAGGAAGGTCGCCGCGAGCCGGCCAAGGACAATCCGGTGGGCATCGCCATTTCCCATTTGCTCAACTGGCTGGCCGATCCGGCAGATCCGTTTTCGTGGGAAGTGGTGGAAATGTCGAAGCTGGCCCCAGCGCTGAAGACGAATGATGGCGAAAGCCGCAGCGCGATTTGGGAAGGACTCACCGAGCGGATTTCGCAAGTGGGATTCGCGGAAAGCATCGGCAGCTTGATCGGAGTTTGCTCGGAGGGATGGTCGGACTTCGGCAAGCGCCGGGCGGGCGATCTGGTCGCGGCTTTGGCGGACTTTGATGCGCAGGGCGGGATTTCTCCCCGCGAGGCGGCGGACTGGGTGGCGCGGCTCGAAGTTTCCCAAAGCCCGGGCGAGGCGGCGGTGCAGGTGATGACCATTCACAAGTCGAAGGGGCTTGGTTTCGATGTCGTCCTGCTGCCGGAAATCCCGCCCGATGGCATTCCGCAGGCGCAGTATTTCGACATCGCGGAAGGTCCCGGCTGGCTCTCGCAAACGCCGCCCAAGTGGGCTCGTGCGCTGAGTCCGGAGATGCGCGAGGCGGAGGATCGATGGGCCGCCAACCAACGCTACGAGGCCTTCTGTATGCTCTACGTCGCCCTCACCCGCGCCAAACGCGGGCTCTACGTGCTGCTCGATCCGCCTTCGAAAAGCGCCGATCCCGATAAGCCCGCTCTTTCCAACTGGCTCAGCCGCTCGTCCGGCGCGGAGGGTGGCGAGGGCGTGGTGTTTCAATCCGGCAGCGATGCATGGAGTGAAACCATCGCCCCGCTCGAAGTTTCACCTGCCCCCACGGCCCACGGCGTGCTGCCAGCGGCGGTTCCGCTGCGCGAGCGCTGGGTGCCCAGCAGCGCCAAGTCCAAGGAATTCGCCCCCGCCCACTCGGCGAGTGGCATGCAGTTTGGCAGCGAGGTGCATGGGATCTTGGAAAGCGTCGGCTGGATCGATGAAAGCCCGCCCGCCATCCCGCGCGGCGATGCGGGTGCTGCTGTGGCCGGGTTGTTGCAAAATTCATCCCTGCGTCCCATCTTCGCCAAGGATGGCCGCGCGGTGGACCTGCTCCGCGAGCAACCCACCGATGCCATCATCGATGGAAAATTCCTCACCGGCATCATCGACCGCCTGCACCTGCATCGCGACGCCTCAGGCAAGGTGCATCACGTGGAAATCATCGATTTCAAAACCGACGGAGTCCGCGATCCCGCAGAACTCGTCCCCCGCTATGCCGGGCAGATGGAAGCGTATCGTGCCGCCTTGAAGTTGATCTATCCGGAGGCAGTGATCGATTGCTTGTTGTTATCTGTCAGGCATGGGTTGGCAGTGAAAATCTGACTCAGTCCACATTTTCGAGTTTCTGCCACTTCTCGTTGTTGAGCGCTTCGTCGAGATTGGGATCGTAGGCTTGTTGATCGGTGCTGAGGTATTTGCCATCGCGGTTCATCCAGTAATGATTGGAGCCGCTGTCCACTTTGTAGTGCTGGCCGGATGAGGGATCCACGACGTTGGTTTTTTCGTTGATGGTATCGATGCGCTTGCCGCATTGCGTTCCCGCCAGCCGCTCATGATGGCCTCATTGATGGCATTGCTTTTGTTGACGTGGGCTCGCTGGCTGGCTTCGAAGGCGGCCTGGTTCTTGGCCATGCGTGCATTGTGTTCCGCCCAGCTCTGCCCGGCTTTCTGAGCCTCCCGCTGGTTGTAGGCCATGATCTGCTGCGGATTGTAGCGGGCATTGGCGAGGGCGAAGATCAACTGCTGCTTTGCCTTGTCGAAGACCTTCTTCTCCGCCTGGAGACCCTTGCAATAATAGCCCCAGGTTTGCATTTGCGCGGAGACGCCGACGTTCAAGTGCATGATAATGAAATGCGGTTCGCCATTGGCGTTCTCCCAATCGCTGCCGATGGCCACTGTCTTGTTTTTGCTCGGCATCGCTTTGTATAACTGATCGCTATACCATTGATCAATTTTCGTCAGCTCGGGGATTTCCGCATGTTTGATATATTTCAAACCCAGAGTCGCACACCACGGCACCAGATCCTGCTGGATCAACTGCGCCACGGGCGGTGCCGGTCTCATCGGCTGGCCGGAGCGAGCGTGGATCTGCTGCATTTGCGGATCATTGGAATAAACAAAATTCCGCCCCGGGAAATAGAACATCTTGATGCCATCCGGCCCGGTGATGCCGGGTTCGCCGGGCTTCGCTCCGTTTATCACTTTCCAAGTGGAAGGAAGTGGCATTTCCAGGATCGTCATTCCTTGGGCATCCTGAAATGGCTGCATCGTCAGCCGCTCCCATCCACCGCCGGGCGTGGCTGGTTTGTCCTGTGCAAGGCCCGCTTGAACCGTGGTATACACCAAGGCGGCAACGATGAGGGAAGATGTCATTTTCATGGCCGGAGGGATTGTGGGGGATGATTCTGAAGCAAATCAACAAGCACACTCCATGAAATCCATCCTCACGACAAGGAGATTCATTGCCATGGGATGAGTTGCCTGATGGCCGATTGTGTGGTTGGAATGCGGTGTGAAAAATGAACATTATGATTTTGTGGTGATCGGTGGCGGCAGTGCGGGCTATGCGGCGGCTCGCACGGCGCGGGAAACGCTGGAGCGGGTGGCCATCATCGATGATGCGGAGGAACTCGGCGGCCTGTGCATCCTGCGGGGCTGCATGCCTTCCAAAACCCTGATCTATTCCGCAGAGGTGCTTCACCTAGCCAAGCACGCGGGGAAATTCGGCCTGCACATTCCCGAGGCGAGTGCGGATATGCCATCGCTTCACCAACGCAAGCTTGCGACCATCGAAGACTTTGCCTCTTACCGCCGCGGACAATTGGAGTCCGATCGTTTCCATCTCATTCGCGATCGAGCAACGTTTGTGGACGAACGCACCCTTTCCCTTGCCACCTCCGGCAAACACATCACGGCGGACCATTTCATGATCGCCACGGGTTCCACCGTGAACACACCGGACGTCCCCGGATTGAGGGAAATTCCTCATTGGACGAGTGATGATGTGCTGGAGTTGGATTTCGTCCCCGAGTCCGTGATCGTGCTGGGCGGTGGCATTGTAGCTTGCGAACTCGCGCAGTTCCTTGCCCGCATCGGCAGCCGCGTGATCATGATCCAACGCAGCCAGTGCATTCTCAAAGAGGCATCGCCGGAAGCAGTGGGTGTGGTGACGCAGGTGTTTCTGGAGGAAGGCATGGAAGTGCACACCGGCACCCAACTCACTGCGGTCGAAAAAAAGGGAAATGAGTTTGTTGTTACATTTTCCAAGGATGGAGCAACGCAAGAAGTGAGTGCCATGCATTTGCTCAATGCCCTCGGGCGCAGGCCGAATGTGGCCGGCCTCAATCTAACAAATGCCGGGGTGGAAACCCATCCCTCCGGCCGGATCCGCGTGAATGAGATGCAGCAAAGTTCCACTCCACATATCTATGCCGGCGGCGATGTGGCCAGCCCACATGAGATCGTGCACCTCGCAGTGATGCAGGGGGAGATCGCCGCCAAACATGCCACGGGCCGGGCGGTGGATGCATTGAATTATGATCATCTCACCGGCGTGATTTTCACCGACCCACAAATCGCCACCGCCAGCATTCCCGTGGCGGAGGCGCTGGAACGTGGCATGGATCTGGTAATCGCGACTTATCCTTTCGACGACCACGGGAAATCCATCCTGATGGAGGCAAAACATGGCTATGTCAAAGCCTGGGCGGACCGCGCAAGCGGCAAACTCATCGGCGCGGAATGCGTGGGCAAGGATGGCGGTGAATTGATCCACTCCATGGCAGTGGCCATCACCCTCGGTGCCAAACCGCAGGATCTGCTCAAGATGCATTGGTATCATCCGACCTTGAGCGAGATCTGGAGTTATCCTTTGGAGGAGTTGGTGGAGGGGATGTGAATGGCGGGGAAAGTAGGGCCGAGTTTTTAGAAAAACTTGTTGAAAAATGACCATCTTCTGACCATAATATCCCCATGGACATTTCAGTGACCCAGTTCAAGGCCACCTGCCTCGGGGTGATCGACAAGGTACAGAAGGAAAAATCCCGGGTCACCATCACCCGCCACGGCAAGCCCGCGGCAGAATTGATCCCGATTTCTTCGAGCGCACCTGGGAAATTGTTCGGCCGCTCCAAAAGCACCACTTTGATTCTGGGCGATTTAATGACCACTGACGAAAGCTGGCATGCTGAAGATTGAAAACCTGGTCGCAGCGGTTTTTGATACCCACGTCTGGGTGTGGTCCGCCGCAGGTGATCCTCGGGCCGGGACACTGCGCGATTTTTCCGGAACGGCAATTGTTTCCGCCATTTCACAATGGGAGGTCTCCATGCTGGCGATGAAAGGGAGGATCGAGCTCATGCCCGACGAAGAATCCTGGTTTTCGGCCAACTTGGCATCACCCGTTTCGCTCGCGCCGCTTACTTCGGCGATTTCGACCGCAAGCTGTCGGCTTCCAGACTTCCACGGCGACCCAGCCGATCGGATCATTGTCGCCACAGCATTGACTCTAGGGCTCCCGCTGATCACGGCGGATGAGAAGATCATCCGGTGGAACGAGGAGAAGCGGATGCTTCAGGTGATTTTTTTGGGATGAATCTGTTCAGGCAACGAGAGGTTGCACTCGAGCCTGGATGCTCTTTGCCCGCTGGAATTGGACCTGGCGCAGATCGTAACGACTTTGGAGATTGATCCAGAACTGCGGGTCCATGTTGAAGAATGTGCCGAGAGTGAAAGCGATCTCGGCGTTGATTGGGCGCTTGCCTTTGATGATCTCGTTGATCGTGGAACGCGGAATACCAGTGCGGCGGGAAAGCTCGCTCTGACTGAGCTGATGGGCATCAAGAAATTCCTCCTTGAGTAGACGGCCAGGGGTGGCTGCTAGAATGGCTTTTTGTTCGCGGGTCATGGCGGTGGATTGTCAGTGGTAATCGGTGATTTCGACATCG
>JALOTR010000389.1 GCA_025457805.1 Akkermansiaceae bacterium
CGTCGCGGCGGCGGTTCATGGCTTGGGGGCTAAAAGCCGGGCGACCCGCAGTTTCGCACTGCGGGCTCGCGGGTTGAGGGTGGTTTCTTCGGCTGTTGGAAGGATGGCCTTGCGGGCAAGAAGTTGATATTGGAAATCCGGATTTGGCCGCGGTTCCGGCCAGCCCGGATCATCGATGAAGGGCGTGGAGTGATGGCGCAGGAAACGTTTTACCATGCGGTCCTCCAAGCTATGGAAGGTGATGATGAGCAGGTGTCCGCCGGGCTTGAGAATGGAAGATGCGGATTGGAGTGCGGTGGCGAGCGATTCGAGTTCTTCGTTCACTGCCATGCGGATGGCCTGGAAGGCACGCGTCGCCGGATGGGTTCGGCCGTGGCGGCCAATGGCGGCTTCGATGCAGTTGGCGAGATCGAGGGTGGTTTCGAATTTCCGAACAGCCCGTTGTTTCACGATGGCACCGGCAATGCGACGCGCCTTGGGCTCTTCGCCGAACTCGAACAGGATGCGGACGATTTCCGCTTCCGGCCATTCGTTGACGATCTCGGCTGCGGTGTGCGGGCTTGAGGGACCCATGCGCATGTCGAGCGGGCCTTCACGCATGAACGAAAACCCGCGGGCGGCGGAATCGAGTTGGCGGGAGGAAACGCCGAGATCGAGCAGCAATCCATCGGCCTTGCGCCCATCGAGGATGGCGGGCGAATGGGAGACTTGGGAAAAATTTCCTTCCCAGGTCGTGAAGCGTGCGCCGAATGCCTGAAGTCGCGCGCGCGCGTGCGCGAGGGCTTCCGGATCGCGATCGACACCCAGCACATCGGCACCGGCCTTGAGAAAAATCTCGCTGTGGCCGCCACCGCCGAGGGTGCCATCGATGATGAATTTGCCCTCTGCCGCTTCCATCCATTGCGCCGCCTCCGCAGGGAAGACGGGAAGATGATAGGAGCCGGCATCCGGCACATCGGAAAAATCAGCGGGCGCCTGCGCCGACAACCAGCCAGAAGCGGCACAGGCACCCGTAGGATTCACATGACTCCGTGCTGTCCCGAGCGCGGAGACATGCTTGTTAGGCAAACGATTCGATGGCCGCGCGGATAACACACCTGAAACCGCGCGGCACATCGTTTCAAAACGCGGTAAGACGTCTCCCCCGAGAAGACTACCGCGCCCAGCCATGAAAGTCACCGGACGCCGCACTGACAACCAGCCAGGAGCTGTGCGGACGTCTGTGGTTTTGACAAAACGTTGTGCTGTCCCGAGCGCATCGTTTTGTATATCAGGGAAAATTTGCGATGGCCGCGCGGACAACCAGCCAGAAGCCGCGCGGCACATCGTTTCAAATGACATCAGAAGCTCTGTCCCGAGAGACTTCTTTTGCCCAGCCATGAAAGTCACGGGACGCCGCACCGACAACCAGCCAGGAGCGGTGCGGACGTCCGTAGTTTTGACAAAACCCCGTGCTGTCCCGAGCGCGGTGTCCTGTGTGAAAGCGGAAAGGGGGCCCAACTCAAGCGCCTGCGCGAAGGCGGCCGGGGCCGCCAGGGTGCGGACCGCGTCAAACGCCTGAGTTGGTGGGGTGAACAACATTGCTGCTGTTGGGTGTGGTGTGGGTGAGTGGGGAAAGTTAGAAAATGCCGAGGTCGTCGTCTTCTTCTTCGGCCATTTCGAGGGCCAGCTTGGTTTCGAAGTTCGCCTTGCTCCAGATCTCGAAATGAATGCCGCGACCGGCGAGGGTCACATCGGAGTCGGCGGTGATGCCGGCCATTTCACTGAGATCTTTCGGAACGAGAAGCTTGCCTTGCTCGTTGAGGCTGGCCTCGCGGCAGAGCATCGCCAGTTTGCCGAGTCTCTTGCTCTTCTCGACGGGCGTCAGGTCGCTGTTCTCTACCAGATGCACCCGTTGGTTGTAGGCTTCCTGGCTGAGCACCTTCACGACCGGCATGTCGTGCTCCTTGGAAAGGAGCAAATACAACGCCGCACTTGCTTCCGGACGCCAGTTCGTCGGGACGGAAACCCGAAATTTCGGGTCCATCTTCAGGAACTTGAATCCCTTGTAGCGTTGTGTGTCGGTGCTCACGTTGCGGGCCTGACGGTCGCGTCAGTGTTTGGAAAGTACACTGAAATACACCGGGGCAGCAAGATTAAATTAGGGAAAATTTAGCAAAATTTTAAAATGCTTATTTTCAACGATTTGCGTTATATTAAAGCGCGTGAATTCAAGTGTGCTGGACGTCATCCCCCAGTCGGAAGCCGGTATTTTTGAAGTTTTCCAAGACCTTTTTAAGGCATTTTTCGCTCCATTTCGGAGTTGGTGTACTCCAGGGGTGCTTGAGTGTCCAGAGTGTACTGGAGTGTAGACCTGAGCCGCTTCGCAGCGATTGCCTAAAAGTCGCGGCTTGTCAGGATCTCCGAAATAATCGACCCTGCGCCTGCATGCGGTTCCTTTCCCTGCTGGCAATCCTGATTTTCTGGTCGGCTCTTTGGTCGCCCGGAATTGGCCAGGCGCTGCCGGAATGGCTGGCCGGGAAGGAAGCACCGAAACCGCCGGAGTTCGGAATCCGCGATGAGAGCGGATTCTTTGGCCGCAATTCCGGAACCACCAAGCGCATTGCCGACAAGATCCGCAAACTGGAGGAGGAGCATGGTTTCCGCATTTATCTGATGGTGGAGCCGGTGCTCATCGCCACCACCGCGCCGGAACTGGCTGCGCGCCTGCAGCAATGGTGGCTGCCCACCGGCGAGGGACTGGTGGTCGTTTATGAATCGGACAATCGCGGACTCGGCTTCGGTCGGGATCTCGGGGCCAGTGTGGACAAAGTGGATATCCCGGGCCGGGTGCCGACCCATGAATTGGAAAACATCCTCCTGCGTGCCCGCGAGGCCACGGATTCGACTTTGGCCCCGGAGGCCTTTTTGGAAGCGCTGATCGGAAATCTCACCTTCGAATTCGATTCCTATTTCAAAAAACGCGCCGCCCCGCTCCCAGCCGGTCGATCGCTGCGCATGGGCCTGCTCACGATCGGTGCCCTGACCCTGCTGGCGCTCGGGGCCATCGGCGTCGGCGCGCTGGTGCGCCTGCCCTCGATGGCGGAAAAGCGGATTTATCGGTTCCCGGTGGTGGATCGGCCCGAACGCCTGGGCGCGCCCTGTGGCGGCGGCAATGTCACCACCCGCCGTTTCCGCCCCGAGGCGAAGAACGGTTAGCGGCTGCGGGTTTTCCGGATTGTGCCCATGGCCCGGAATGCAATACTCCCGCCATGGACTTCGAAACACTGAGCGGTTGGGCGGATGAGGAACTCAAATCATTGATCAAAGTCCTCCCGGAAGATGTAAAAGCGGCAGCGCTCAAGGTCCCGGTGACCCTGGAGTCGAAACCGGGCAGCGATCCCCATGACGAAGGCCTCGCCGGGGATGAACTCGGTGTTTTCGAAGGCCCGCCCGCCAATGAAGAAGCGGATCCTTCCGATCTTCCACGCATCCGGCTTTTTCTCACCAACCTCTGGGAATGGGTGGAAGAGGATGAACAGGACTTCCGCGATGAGGTCGGCACCACCTTCCTCCACGAACTCGGCCACTACCTCGGCTGGGACGAGGACGAAGTGGCGGATCGCGGCCTCGAATAATCCCCCACCTTTCCTCTTCCATGCTCCGGAGAGATCCGATAGCAATTCAGAACATCCCGTAAAACACCATGGACATCCTCGGCTTCATCAAAGGCGAATTACTCGAAATCATCGAATTCAACGACGACTCGCGCGACACCTTGTCGTGGCGTTTCCCGGACGACGACCACGCGATCAAAAACGGCGCACAACTCATCGTCCGCGAGAGTCAGGCCGCGCAGTTTGTCTATCTCGGACAATATGGCGATTGCTTCGGCCCCGGAAAACATTCTCTCGTCACTGAAAACATCCCGGTTCTCACCAAACTCAAGGGCTGGAAATATGGTTTCCAATCGCCCTTCAAGGCGGATGTCTATTATGTCACCACCCGCCTCTTCACCGGCAACAAGTGGGGCACCGCCAATCCGGTGATGATGCGCGATGCGGACTTCGGCGTGGTGCGGCTGCGCTCGTTTGGCACCTTCGATTTCAAAATCGTCGATCCTCCAGTGTTCCTCAAGGAAGTCGCCGGCACCGATCATCATTTCCGCCTCGATGAGTTTGCG
>JALOTR010000390.1 GCA_025457805.1 Akkermansiaceae bacterium
GGCAAGACGCTCGTCGCCGTCGCCGCCGGCCTTCACGAAATGTTCAACCGCCGCTACACCGGCATCACCGTCAGCCGCCCGGTCGTGGCGATGGGCGAGCAGCTTGGTTTCCTGCCCGGCTCGCTCGATGAGAAAATGCGTCCCTGGCTCCAGCCCATCCACGATGCGCTCGATCTGCTCATGCGTCCCGCCGCCCCGCTCGGACCGCGCCGCAAGCAGCAAAAGCCCGGCACCAACGCCACTCCGGCCACGGTCAAGAAACCCTACGAAATCCTGATGGAACAAGGGATTCTGGAAATCGAGGCGCTATGCTATATCCGCGGCCGCTCGATCCCGAACCGCTTCTTCATCCTCGATGAAGCCCAGCAGCTCACCCCGCAGGAGGCCAAAACCATCGTCACCCGCATGTCGCGCGACTCCAAGCTGGTGCTCGTGGGCGATCCCGCGCAGATCGACAACCCCTACGTGGACAGTCGCAGCAACGGCCTCGTTTACACCCGCAACCGCCTCAAAGGCCAGCCCTTCACCGCCCACATCGCCCTCAACCGCGGTGAGCGCTCCGAACTCGCCGAGGCCGGTGCACGCTTGATGTAATTCATGCCATCCCACCCGCGCTCCAGCCCATCACTGGAGCGCGGCATTCATTCCGCCGCAGGAAAATCTCCTGCTCATGTCCACGTGCGGATGCTGGAAACTTCCAGCGATATTCCAACAGCGACCTCCATAATGGGTGCTAAGTGGTGATGTCTGGAAATTCCTTCCATGACTCTGAATCCAACAAATTCAAAATCATGAAATCCATAACTTCTATCTTGGTGGCTTTGGCATCTCTCTCGGCAAACATGCCGGCCCATGCCGAATCTCAAAAATCCCCAGTAAGAGAGCGCGAGCCCATCATCCTGAGCCCATTCGAAGCGGCCGTGGGTCGCCAACAAGCTGCCAGGATCGCAAGGCAAACCATCGAGAGGCAGACAGGAACAAAAGCCCGTGTCACCGGCATCAGTCGTGAAGACGATCATGGCGCAAGGTGGGAGATCGAAGTCACTCTTCGCAGCGGCCAGGAGTTCGATGTCTATGTCAATGCAGCCGGCAGGGTCGTGAAAGTCATCCGCAAAAGTGCGAATGAATGATGAAATGAAGGAGCGCGGAATCCAGAGCCTGCCTCAGCAGGCAGTCTGAATACCGGCGAAGCCCTGACTGGCTGGCCCTCAGGCAATTCATTCCGCAGCGATCAAGGCCGGCTGAAAACCAGGAAATGCTGCCACGGCAGCGGCCGCAGATTCGAAACAAAACGGAACCCGGCGGATTCCAGTTCCAGCTTTGCCTGCGCCTCCGTCATCTTGTGCAAAGGCTTGATGGGCACCCGAGGATCTTCCGCGCGGAATTCTAACAGGAACAAGCGACCTCCGGGTTTCATCGCCTTGAAGATCGAGGCCAGCATTTCCTGTGGATGGGAAAACTCATGATATGAATCCACCATCCACGCCGCATCCAGCGAGGCGGGTGGCAGTTTCAAATCATCGATGGCTCCCAAGTGCGGCCGGACGTTTGTGATGCCGAGTTCCTTGGCGCGCTTGGAAACGAAATCCAACATCTCCTGCTGGATGTCCACGGCGATCACCGATCCCAGCGGCACCTTGGGCGCGATGCGGAAGGAATGATAACCCGAACCCGCACCGATGTCCGCGATCACTGCATTTGGCTGCAAGTCCAGCGCCTCGATCGCCCGGCTGGGTGCCTCCTCGCGCTCCCGCTCGTCCCGCTCCAGCCAACCGATCGCCGGGTGACCCATGACTTTGGCGATCTCCCGACCGTGGAAAAATTTGCCGATTCCATCCGCACTGGCCGGCCCCATGGTGTAGGCGTTTTCGACTTTCGGAGCTGCCACCGGCGGGTTGGCGGGGGCTTTTGCGGTTTCCGGTTCCCTGCCCGACCAGAAGATGAAGGCACAAGTTCCCGCACCCATCATCAAGGCTACCAGCAAAGCAAATGCACGCATTCCGCGAGTTTGCAGCGTTCTTTCGGAAACTCCACCCCGAACTTTCCGCCCCGCCCCAGCGATGAACTTCATCCGGCATATTCCGGATTGGCAGCGCGGATTTGGCTGATTAGGGTCCGTTTCCCTTCGTCTCCATGTCCGAAAAAACCTCATTCCACTTCACCGGCATCTGTGGCACCGCCATGGGCGCAGTCGCCGCCGCCATGAAACAACGTGGCTTCACCGTCACCGGTTCGGACGCGAATGTTTACCCGCCCATGTCGGATTTCCTCCGCAATCAGGGCATCACCATCGCGGAGGGATATCGCGAGGAAAACATCCCCGCCGACACGGATGTGGTCATCATCGGCAATGCCATTTCCCGTGGCAATCCGGAGGCCGAGGCCGCGCTCGACCGCAAGCTGCTCTATCATTCCCTGCCCGAGGTGATGAAAGAGTTCTTCCTGCGCGGCAAACGCAACTTCGTCGTCTCCGGCACCCATGGCAAAACCACCACCTCTTCCATGCTGGCATGGCTGCTCCGCCACGCCGGCCGCGATCCGGGATTCATGATCGGCGGTCTCCCGAAAAACCTCGGCTGCGGCGCGATTTTCACCGAATCCGAGTTCAACGTGCTCGAAGGCGATGAATACGACACCGCCTTTTTCGACAAGCGCTCGAAGTTTCTCCACTACCTGCCCGAGTGCGTGGTGGTGAACAACATCGAGTTCGACCACGCGGATATCTATAACTCCATCGATGAGATCAAACTCACCTTCCGCCGCTTGCTCAACATCGTGCCCCGCTGCGGCATGGCCTTCATCAATGGCGACGATGCGAACTGCCTAGACGTCGCCACCGCCGCGCCTTGCCCGGTGACCACCGTCGGCCTCGGGGAAAACTGCAGTTTGCGCATCACCGATATCCACTATGATACGGATCGCAGCACCTTCTCGTTGGGCGGTGTTTCCTACTCCGTCCGCATGACTGGCGATTTCAACATCCGCAACGCCGCCATGGCTGCCGCCGCGGCTTCGTTCGCCGGACTCAGTGCCGAGGAAATCCGCGAGGGCCTCGAAAACTTCGATGGCGTCGCCCGCCGCCAGGAACTCCGGGGCGAGGTCAATGGCATCAAGGTCATCGACGATTTCGCCCACCACCCCACCGCCATCCGCCTGGCCGTCCAGAGCCTCCGGCAGCGGCATCCGGATTCCCGCCTGTGGATTTTGTTCGAACCCCGATCCAACACCACCCGCCGCGCCGTGTTCCAAACCGAACTCGCCGAAGCCCTCGCTCTCGCGGACTTCGCCGTCGTCGCCGCCATGGTGGACCTCCACAAAATCCCGGAAAACGACCGCCTCGATCCCGCGCGGCTCTCCGCCGATATCGCCCGCCTCGGCGGCAAGGGATTTTACCTGCCCGACGTCGAAACCATCGTCGCCCAAGTCAAATCCGAGGCCAAACCCGGCGACGTCATCGCCGTCCTCTCCAACGGCGGCTTCGGCGGCATCCACACCAAGCTCCTCCAAGCGCTCGCAGGCTGAAGATTGAATGGCACCGCTGGCGATTCTCTTTCAGGACGAGCACCTCGTGGCAATCGATAAGCCTGCGGGAATGATCGTCCATCCCGGGCGCGAACCGGAGGGGCCGGAGTGGATTGCGATGAAACGCTTGCGGGATGAGCTCGGGAAGCGGGTTTTTCCCGTGCACCGATTGGACCGCCCGACGTCAGGGGTGCTGCTCTTCGCCCTCGACAAAAAGGCGGCGGGTCTCGCCCAGCAGGCCTTCGAACGAAGGGAAGTGCGCAAGACCTACCATGCGATCGTTGCCGGAGAAGCGCCACTGCGCTGGGCCTGCGACACGCCGCTGGCAACGATGCCTGAAGAACCCCTCTTGCCCGCGATGACAGAATTCGAGCGCTTGGCGGTGAGGCCGGCGGAATCGTTTCCGGCCGATCCGACCTTGCTCATTTCATGGGTCAAAGCCATCCCGGCGACCGGTCGGTTTCACCAGATCCGCCGCCATCTGCTGGAGGCGGGCTGCCCGATTGTCGGCGACTTCCGTTATGCCGGCATGGAGCGAAGTTTCGCGATTGGCGAAGTGCTCGGAATCGGCACCCGGATGCTGCTGCAGGCCAAACGTCTGGAACTCCGCCACCCGCTCACCGGAGAGCCCTTGC
>JALOTR010000391.1 GCA_025457805.1 Akkermansiaceae bacterium
GTGGTGGTGAAAACGCCGAGGTCATCCGCAAGCACGAGTTTCACATGGGGATTGAGGGACTTCACCTTGTTGGCATCCTCCACCGTGGCAGCGCTGTCATCGGTGCGCGCATCCATGATGATGATATCCCGCACCAGGCTCAATCCATAGGCGGCAGTGATTTCCTGCATGCGGTCCGGACTGCGGAGCGGATCGACGATTTCCAGCTCGATCTCGTTTTTAGAAAGCCTCTGATATTCTTCGGCCAGCGCCCGCACCCGTTCGTAGAATGGCGAACTCCTCCGGAAGGCCATGATCCATTTCACCGGCTTGTCGCGTTTTGCCAGATCTTCCGATGCGAGATATCTCTGTGTAGCGGGCGACAACGTATAATCTCCACCGCGGCTCAGATCGAGACGCTTATAATGATGGATCGCGAGATAGTTCGCAGCGATCACGATGGCGGCGAGCAGCACGGTTTGCAGCACGGAAAGCGAACCAATCCCCCAGCGGTTGAGCGGGCGGGCAGGCTTGGTTTCGGGTTCGGCAGGAGTGTCGGACATGTGGAACGGAATAAATCGGAATCAGCGTTTCCAGCGGCGGAAGTCCACGACCTGATAGGTGAGGAAAAGCACGAAGACCGCCGCACTCAGGAAATACACCACGGGCCGCGTGTCGAACAATCCGCTGGCGAAGTAATGCAAGTGTTGCTGCGAGGAGATATAATGAAAAAACGGCGCGCCCACAAACGACTCGCCCCAGATCACGGTGACAAAACCGAGGAAATACTGAATCACCAACAAGCCGATCGTGATGATGCCCGCAATGATCTGGCTGGAGGTCAGCGCGGAGGCGAGGCAACCCACTGCGGTGAACGCGCATCCCATCAGCATCACCGCCGTGAAGGTCCCCAACAAGGCCCCCGCCGTCCATGCGGGCGGCAGATCGGTGAACCATTCGAACATCTTGAACTGCACCAGCGCCGGCACCCACAGCACCGTGTAAAACATCATCGCGGCGGTGTATTTCGAGAGCACCACCTGCCAGGTCCGCACTGGCGCGGTGAGCAGAGTTTCAAGCGTGCCGGATCGTTCCTCCTCGGCAAACAAGCGCATCGTGATCAGCGGGAAAATGAACAGGAAATAGAACCAGAACAGCGGCGTGTGGAAGGTCACGTAAACCAGGCTGTCCTTCACCGGCGTATCCCGGAATCCCTTCATCGCCGTCGAGAGCGAGACGCCCTGCATGATCGTGACAAAAGCCAGAACCACCCAGCCGAAGGGGGTGAGGAAATACCCCTTGAGCTCTTTGAGGGTCAGGATGCGGAACAATCTCATGATGGCGGTGGGCGCTCTTGGTAGGCCATTCCCGCCCCAACGCAAAGGCAAAAGGTCCCACCGCGACAATCCACGTGACGGCCGTCACAAGAATTGTCGCGAGTTCCGGATGGCGACCCCGGCGGCTTCGAGGGCGGTGCGGGTGGCGGGCGTGGCCCGGGCGCGACAATCCACGTGACGGCCGTCACAAGAATTGTCGCGAGTTCCGGATGGCCGCCCCCGGACGCTTCGAGGGCGGCGCGGACGGCGGGCGTGGTCCGGCGCGACAATCCACGTGACGGCCGTCACAAGAATTGTCGCGAACTCGGGATGGCCGCCCCGGACGCTTCGAGGGCGTTGCGGATGGCGGGCGAGGTCAGGGCGCGACAATCCGCGTGACGGCCGTCACAAGAATTGTCGCGGGCTCTGGATGGTCACGCCGGCAGCTTCGAGGGCGGTGCGGACGGCGCGCAGGGTTTCGGCGGCGTGGAAACCATCGCCATGCACACAAAGGGTGGCCGCTGGGAGTGGGATGGGGTTTCCGGAAATGGAAATCACGCGCTGGTGGAGGGCGATATTTTTCGCTTGGGCGATGGCGGTGGGGAGGTCGTCGATCACCGCTCCGGGCTCGCTGCGGGGGAGCAGGTCACCGGTTTCCGCGTAGGGTCGATCCACGAATCCCTCGGGGACGACGTGCAGTCCAGCGCGTTGGCCGGCTTTGGCGAGTTCGCCGCCGGGTGGGACGTAGAAAGCAGTGCCAGGCAGCAATTTCCTCACACTCTCAACGACGGCGTCCGCGAGTTTGGCATCGCGGTTCGCCTGCAAATAGAGCGCACCGTGGGGTTTCACGTGGTGGACCTCCGCGCCCAATGATGCCGCGATGTCCATGAGCCGCGCAATTTGCCGCGCCACCAAAGCCGTCACCTCATCCAGCGGCAAATCCAGCGCCCGACGTCCGAAGTTTTCCCGATCCTCGTAACCCGGATGTGCCCCGATCGACACCCCGGCGGCCAGCGCTGCCTGGATGGCTGCGTGCATCGTCGATTCATCCCCCGCATGGCCGCCGCAGGCGATGTTGGCGGAACTTGCCAGCGCGATGAGCGCCGCGTCCTCGTTTCCGCCCTCGCCGAGGTCCACGTTGAGATCGATGGAGCGCATGGGAGTCAGCGTAAAAAATTGAGCCCCGTTTGCAAGAGGGCGGCGTCTTGTTCCTGCTCCAGCCAGGCGCGGCGGGCTTCGTCCAGCGAGACTTCGCGGAAGCGAATGGGCGTTCCCGGCCAGGCGCGGGCGATCTTGGGGAGATCTGCTGAAATCACATGGCCGATTTGCGGGTAGCCGCCGATGGTTTGGCACTCGGGCATCAGGACGATTGGTTGGCCATCGGGAGGGACTTGGATGGAACCCGGCACCACGGGTTGGGAAACCAACTCGCGCGGTTCGATGAGTCCGAGCGACGCTCCATCCAGCCGCACGCCCATCCGGTCGGCCATCGGACTCAAGGTAAAAATCGATCCGCGGAATGCGCGTTTCGCCTCGGGCGAGAACCACGCCATTTGCATGCCCGGCAAAAACCTCAACTCGATCATCCGCCCCGGTCCCGCCGACTCCGGCCAGCCGACCCGCCACGCGCCTGGCTTCGGGCCAAGTTGCGCGCCACCGATTGGCAATCGATCACCCGCCATCAGATTCCGTCCCAGATACCCGCCGAAGCCCGACCGCAAATCCGTCGCCCGGCTGCCCATCACTTGCGGCACCTCGATTCCACCCGCCATGGCCACATAGCCACGCACGCTGCGCAGCCTTGTTCGTAGATCGATTTCCTCTCCAGCCTCCACTTCGATCACCGAGCCCGACCGCAAGTCCGCCCATCCCACAAATGCCAGCCGCGTGTTTTGATGAAACTTCAGCAAAGGCCCGCTGAGGCAGCATTCCAGCAGGGCCGCGCTGTCGGGATTTCCCACCAGTCGGTTCGCCACCCTCGCGGAGATCGCATCCGCCGCTCCTCCGGCGGTGACTCCTAGATGGCGAAAACCCGGCCGCCCGAGGTCTTGCACGCTCGTCAGGGGGCCGGGTTCGATGATTTCGAGAGCCCCGTTGGCTGGCATCGATTGCAGGCGCAGCTTTTTGGCGGCTTTGGATTTTTTCGAGGAAACAAAGCGCACCTTGTCGCCCGGCCGCAGCAAGGAAGGTTCGTCCGCATCCGCTTGGAACAGGTTTGCGGTCGCTTTTCCCAACACATGCCAGCCGCCTTGAGAGGCTGTGGGATAAATCCCCGCCTGGCTCCCTGCCATCGCCACCGATCCCGCTTCGACGGCTCTCGGCGTGGCAAGTCGCGGCAGTGCAAGCTCCGGCGGCAGCCCGGCGAGATAGGGAAATCCGGGCGAAAATCCGATCGCCGCTACGGTGTAATCCGCCTCTGAGTGCAAGCGAACGATTTCCTCCCTCGTCCGCCCCAGCGCTGCGGAAATTTCCTCCAGATCGCCATAAACCACCGGAATTTCCACCGTTCGTCCACCCGCCAGCGCATCGTCCGCGCCGGGGGCCTGAAGGGCGGTCAACCACCCAAGCACTTCCGCGCCATCTGCCGGATCGAAATAAACGGCCACGGAGGCAAACGACGAAACCACATCCACCACCTCGGGAATGCGCTCGCGTTGCAGCAGATTCACCAGCTTCAGCACGAGGTCGAGCTGCCTCCGCGCATCCCCGCCGCCCGCTTCAAAGAGCCATGCCGAATCTCCCAATGCCCGCAATCCCATGCACCACCCTCCCATGCCCCCGACGATTCCTCAAGCACACCCTTTGCTGGCCATCGAAACTTCCTCGAAAGAAACCCACGTGGTCCTTCGTTCCG
>JALOTR010000392.1 GCA_025457805.1 Akkermansiaceae bacterium
GCAGCCACGATCAAGGCGCCGCCCTCGGAGGCATACTCGATCGCATTACGGACCAAGGCACTGTCGCCGAAGCTGCCCATGGAGATGTTGATCAATTTCGCCCCGGCATCCACGGCGGCGACGATGCCCTTGGCGAGCAGGAAACTGTCGGATTGGCCGTTGTCGTCGGCGATGCGCACCGAGATCATCTCGGCCCCGGGCGCGACTCCGGGAGTGAAGGAATCGCTGCCGATGATGACCGAGGCGACGGCGGTTCCGTGGCCATTTTGGGCCGATAGGTCGCCAGGAAGGTCCACGAAATTGATGGAGCGGATGCTGCTTTGAAATGAGGAATGGGAACTGACGCCGGTATCGAGCACTGCGACTTTCACGCCATTTCCCCAACTTGAATTGTCGGTGCCGATGCCAAGCCAATCGAGCAGGCCGTTTCCAAGGGCCATTGCTCCGGGTTGCACGCTGCCGTCCACGGGCGGCGGAGCATTCACCGGGAAAATCATCGATTCCTCCTCATCGCCATCGAGCAGCGAGGCAAGGTCATCGTAATCGTCAAAACCCACGCGCAAGGCATTCAGCGCATCCAAGCGGCCAAGGACGCGGACCTGATTGCCGGCCCGGTTCAGAAAATCCGCAAGGGCGTCCGCATCCCGGAAAACCAGAACGCGCTCGCCATCGAAGGCACCGGCGGCAAGGGCCTCGTAGTCCCCGCGTTTTCCTTCCGGCCGATCGCCACGACGGAACTTCGGCATTTCCTCATCGATGACCGTGCGGCGCAACTCGGGAGCGGGAGCCTTCGTGGCCTCCGGCGGCTGCACCGGCGGCGCCGCTGTGCCTGCAAGCCAATATCCCAAGCCCGCCATCAGGGCGAATCCGGGAATGAGAAGCAAGTGGCGGCGTTTCATTTTCCCCAATTAACTCCGCGAATCGGGAAAAGTCACGTGCGGCGGTGAAATTCGATGGAATCCATCAGAATCCGACCTCAAGGAACCGCCGGAGCACCGGGAATCTTGACCGGCACGGTATCGACAATGGTGCTGATGAAGGGCTGATTTCCGCCCGGGGGTACGAAAATGATGAAGATGCGGCGGAAGTTGTCGAGATACTGGATCTGGCGCTCGGTGAAGGTGACCCATGCATCCTTTTCCTTATAATAAAAGTTCGTCTGGGCCATGTTATATTCGTTCACTTTCTTGACGGCGGGGACGGGTGTGATCTTGCCAGAAGCCAGTGGCAATTTGTGTTCTCCAGCTTCGATCGCTGTCTCCACGGGAACCAAGCTGAGCACCCTCGATTCGCCTTTGGGAAACTCGTTTCCGGTTTCGTCGATCAACAGGCTGCGGAACGTCGAACTCCCCGGGGCGGAAGGCAGAAGAATGATGATCGCCTTGCGGGTGGACGCGGGCAATTTCAGGGTCCCGACGATATGATCCTGCGGCTTTTTGAGATCCACGGACGCCGTGTTGTAGAATACGACGGAACCGTTCACCGGAGTCGTCATCTGCGCAGGCGAGAGATTGGCCGGCAAGAGGTTGAGTTTGACCACGCTGCCATTTTGATCGGCCACAAACAGGTCCACCGTCTGGCGGGTGGGATCGTGCAACATGGCGCGGATCTGGACCGCCGCGGAACCGCTGGCAGGCTGTGCGGAAACAAGGGCTTGAGCGAAGACGAGGGCGATGGAGGCGAAGGCGATTTTGGCGAACATGATATCAAACTTCCGAACTGGACATCCAACGGAACGATACGACGCTCATTCGCCGACCGAACCTCTTGTTGACCGCGGCCGCAGCGGCATCGGTGTAAGCATTAACGGAGGGGCGATCCACCGGGTCAATATATTCCGGTATGCGCTGCACGATCGCCTCGGCATAAGCCCTGGCGGTCACATTGCCAAGGGCATCCTTCGCCTCGCCGCAAACGCGAACGACGAAGGTATCCGACCGGACTGTGGCGGCCGGTTCCAGGATGCGCATGAGGTCCCCTTGGGTGATCCATCCGGGTGCCCCGGCGGCTGGATTTCCAGTGGAGGTTTCGATGGTTTTGTAAGGATAGATATTCGTGTCGGACAGATGGGATGCAGCGACGGCGACCTGGTTTTGGAAGCCCTTTTCGTTGATCCCGGACTTGTCGATGGCCGATTCAAGCGCGCCCCGCAGTGTGAGGTCCGAGTTCGGTCCGATCCGGCGGTTGACGAAATCCGACATGGAAAGGAAGGGGCCACGGGTGCGGACTTCTTCCACGATTCTCTCGGCAAGAAGGGTGAGTTCCGTATCGTCCAGTTCGCGATAACCATTCCACTCATTGGTTTTGGCGTCATCAATTTTCGACGGCGCGTCGTTGCCTCTCACGCTGCCGTTGGTGAGACTCATCGACAGGATGGGTGTGCCTTGGGACTTGACGGTTTCAAGCTGGCCGCTTCTTGCCCAGAGGGTCATGATGTCGCTCTTGGTCAGGGAAGCGAGCATCGCCCTCCATGCCTGCACGCTGGTGGAATTGACGTTGAATGGACCGCGGATCATCTGGAACTCCGCAGCCTTTTTGTATGCTGTTTCCGTCGGTTTCCCAACTGAGAAGAGTTCGTTTCTCGCCATGCTGGAGCTGAATCCGGACGGCAGATAAGGTTGGAACGCTTGGGAAGGCAGACGCTTGTTCTGATCCATGAACTCAGTGAACACCACGTCCGGGGTGACCCGGTTCACCGTGGAGAAGGTGGAGAAATAGAAGCGATCGTAGAACGCGTGATTCGCAAGCGTGGAGTGGTCCAGGAGTTCATAAGCTGCCACATCGGAATTCGTTTCCTTCACGGCGGAAGTGGACATCAGCGGAGTCGCGATGGAGTTCGAGACAGGTTGGACAAAGTTGGGAAAATAAGAGGATGTCAGGGCATTGGAGCGGCGGAAATCCGCGATGGTCTGCATGGGTCCGGTCTGCAACTCCAGATAACTGCCCGACTTGATGCCACGCTGACTGGTGTTGCCGGTGAGAGCAGTAGTGCGGTTGGTGCTGTCGATGGCGAACGCATTTTCGACCTGCCCCAGGTTGAGGAAGGGCTGGAAGTTGAGTTCGTGGGATTGCACGCCAGGTTTTTCGTTTTTGAGATTGGTCCGCACCACGGTCCTTGCCGGGTTGTGGAAAAGGAAGGGCCGTCCTGCGAGTGTGCCGTCGAGAAGGTTGCTGAATGCACCGGCGGGATTGCGAGTTCCATTGTCGTAGACCCCGCCACTTGTCGTGCGGGCATAAGCGGAAAAGACAGCCACGGTTTGCGCGTTGGCGTGGGCTCCCACCCCCTCGGAATTGGGCACATAGGCGGAAATGGCAGGGAATGCTCCCGAGAGTGGAGCGCGGTAGGTTTGGGGGAAATACTTCTTCAGTGTGCCATTGTCCTGATAGGTGAAGTTCAAGCCACCATAGTCGAAGGTCCGACCCTGGGCCGTGATTTTTGCGGTCACATCGAAGGAGGTATTGCTGGTGTTGGAGGTCGGTTGCTGCACCGCATACTCCATCGAAACGAGATCGTCGGCACGCAAGCCGAGAACGCCCATGTTATTGTCTGTCTGAGTTCCAGTGCTGAGACCATCGTGGCTGGGAGTCACCCAGTCCACATCAAATCCGATGCACCGCCCGTTGAATCCCGGTTTCGCATTGATCGCGGCGACGAGGTTTCCGGACTGGTCGATACCGGTGAGGTTATTCTGCCAATCGAAGAATGGGGTGGCTCCGGGATTGCTGAACGAAGCGGATGGACTGAGATAGGGTGCACATACAAGGGTTTGCCCCGGCTTCATCACAATCGCGCCGCTGGTGGAACCGCTTCCAGGGCTCGTCCAGTTGGCGATTTTCATATAGAAGCTTTTCTCGCCTCGTTGCCCGGCATTCACGAACATGTCATTGATTGACACAATCCTCGTGCTCTGTGCTTTTCCATTGACGTAAAAGTTAAAGCCGACAGGAACATTGCGGATCACCACCTCCATGTTATCAAATGATATATTGATATTGTATGGGTTGTGCAGGGTGACGAGCGGCGTATAGACCAAATGTCCCATGTAGACCATTTTCGGATCCACCGCTTTGAGTCGATCCACCCAGCCTGAATGCGAATCCCGCGTCACGTAGCTGAACAAGGCCTCGACCTTGGCGATCACCGGT
>JALOTR010000393.1 GCA_025457805.1 Akkermansiaceae bacterium
TTCGTAGTAGGGAATGGCCTCGTCGAGGGATTGGACGGCGATGCCGAGGTGGTCGATTTTCGTGATCATCGTGAAGCGTTGGGTGGCGTGTTGATGGGATCTTCGCAGGTATCGCCGAGGTGGCACCGCAGGAAGTCGCTAAGGCTACGCGTATTTTACCTGAACGGCTTTTCCCACGATCCCGACCTTGGCGACCCGCCTGAGTCGAGTCGAGGGGATAACATTCCGCGCGTGTTGTTTCCTGGCCGGGCGGCGGAGCTTCAGGAATACAAATGGCCGGGGTCCTCGTCTCGATCGAGGTCTTCCGGGTCCTCATACCAGGGAATGCCGAGATTGGCATTGCGCTGGAGATCGGCGATGACCTGGGCACCGAGCAGGAGAATGAGAGCCACGACCTCAAGCGTGAGCAGGACGATGATGATGGTGGCCATGGAACCGTAGATGACGTTCACGATGGACACTTTCGTATAATAGATCACCAGCAGGTAGCGGGCGATTTCCCAGAGAATGGCGGCCGTGATGCCACCTGCCAGCGCGCGGCGGAATGATACCTTGGCCACGGGCATGATTTTATAGAACATCGTAAACAGCAGGACGAGGCCAAGCACGCCTGATAGATAGACGATCTGGCCCATGTGGTTTTGAATGATGCTGTCCACCCAGGGAAACTTGCGTTCCAACTTGCCATGGGCGTCCAACAAGGCGTTTGCGGAAGTCACCACGATCAATCCCGCCGCTACCACAAGGATGAAGAGGTAAGGCATGAGGGCGGAGACCCAGAACTTGCGTTTGAGGGTGGGCAGCGGTTTGTGGAAAATGATGGCGATGGAGTCCTCCAGCACGCGGAAGGCAAGCGAGCTGAAAAACAACAGCACCAGCAAACCAATCCAACCGACCACATCCCGGTTTTGGAGAAAGCCCAGCAAGACATCCGAAAGGGTGGGAACGAATCCCGGGGCGATGAGAGCGACCTCGGCGGTCAAACCTTCCATCAGAAGATCCTGATCGAAGAACTTCGAGAAAACGACCATGAGCACCGCGGAGAGCGGGATGAGCGAGAGCATCATGTTATAAGCCACCGCGCCGGTAAGAAGCAGGCCATGATTGCGAAAAAAGAAATCCCGCAGGACACGGACCGCGAACCGAAGCGCTTTCGGCATGCGTTGTTCCATCGAGTGGGAGTCTTGCGCGGGGCCCGGGGCGACGCAAATGCAATCGCTGTGCCCTCAGAGATTGAGCGACTGGTCGATGAGATTGAGGAAATCCACCCGATCCGGTGCCATCCCCTCGGCGGCGCATTCGCGGGCGAGGGCGGAGACCAGGTCGGTGTCGATGAGGCCAGAAGAGTCGCCGGAGAGCCAGAGGGCATAGGTGCAGACGAGGGCCGCGAAACGGGCATCGTCCGAGGGCTCGGCATCCGGTTGGCGGGTGAGCATCACGGGTGGGGCGGCTTGGCCGGAGACCTTCCATTCGATGCTACCGAGATTGCTGGATGTGCCGGTCGGTTCGATTTCAATCACCAAGGTCGTGATGCCTTGGGCGGGCAAGCGGGTGGGGAGCGGACCTGCGGGGACGCCTGTGACCGAGGAGTATCCCAGCAAACGATAACGCCGCGTCGCTGCCGGATCGGCGCGGAAGGAGGCGTTGACTTCGCGGGCGGCATCTTTGTGACCCCGGAAGGAAACGAGGAGGAGGTTGGACGAAGGTTTCCACGGGCAGGTCATCGTTTCCGTGGACAAGGTGACGCCTTGGGCGATGGCTGCGGCACCGGCGGGGCGCAAGGTGAATTGATTGAGCATTTCTTCCACGCGCACGGCAGCGGCGGTCGGGCGCTTTTGGAGAACGCGGATCGAGTGGGCGACCCAGCCGAGGCTGGAACGTCCGGCGAGCACGGGCAGCGCAAGCACGGGGTGATCCGCCGCATTCACCGGCGCGCGCGGGCGCAGCGGTGGAAGTGACTTTTCATCCGGCAGCGGAGTTTTCGCGAGACGATCCGCGACTTTGAGCAGGAAATCCTCCGAATTCCCGCGCAGTGCTTCCGACTGGGTGGCGGCGGATTTGGCCAGATCCGATGCGGCGGTCGGACGTGCATCCGATGGCGCGGAGCCGCTATCCACCGGGCCGGGAGCGGGTAATAGAGCGACTTCCAAGGGCAAGACACCTGCTGCTTCATCCCCACTCGGCGGCTTGTCGGCGGCAGGCGGAGGCCCGGCTGGCAGGCGAAGGATGAGAAACACCGCCAAGGTGATCAAAGCAGCGGCTGCCAGTGGGATCAGGATCGATTTCGCGGAGCGGCGCTGCGAGGGAAGCGGCACGATTTTCCCGCCCTCGTCGGCATGGCGGGCGGCGCGCAGGATGGCATCCCGCTGGCGGGGCAGCAGGCAGGCGGTGTCTGGGGCGAGGGTATTGGAAAGCAACTTCTGCACGTTTTCCAACTCCTTGAGCGAGAGTGCCAAGGCCGGATCCGCGGCGACGGCACGCTCGATGGCGGCCGCTTCATCCGCCGGCAACTCGCCCAGCAAAAAGGCGGTGAGGCGGGGATCTTCGGGGTGGAGTTGCATGGGGAAGGTCTGAAAGTCTGAAGGTCAAAAAGTTGGAAGGCCGGAGGAGCTCAGTAGCGGTTTTTCAGGTCTTCGGGGAGGAGGTCGCGGAGGCGCTTGAGGCCGGTGTGGATGAGGAAGCCGATGTTGCCGGAGGTGAGGCCGGTGATTTTCTGGATTTCTTCGTAACTGAGACCTTGTTGGAATTTGAGGAGGATGACTTCGCGTTGGTTGTCCGAGAGGCGGTGGAGGAGTTTCATCACGGCCATGAGCCGCTCATCGAAGACGGTTTGTTCGTCGGGTTGGAGGCCTTGGCCCGCGACTTTTTTCCAACTGATTTCTTCCAGCGGCCGGGTGTGCTTGTCCTTGCGGAGCAGGTCAAGGGCGCGGTTCCGGCACACGGTGAAAAGCCACGACTTGAGCCCGTCCCGCACTTTTTCCACATCCTGCTGGCAAAGGCGGATGAAGGTGTCCTGGACGACGTCGCGGGCGCGGTCGGCATCGTTGAGAATGGTGGCGGCATATCCGATGAGAGACGATTCGTAGTCCGCCATGGCTTGCTCGACGAATTGCTCCCGAGTCATTGGCATGGCGGTTGGTTCGTCGGGATTCTGGGGATTCACCGGGGGTAACGCGCGGGTTGGAGAAAATCTTGGGGAAAATTCCGGTCAGTGCCGGATTTCTGGAAATCACAGGGCTTCAGGAGTTTGCAGCAACTCCGCCACCCGGCTTAGCAAGACGCCCGCACCACCGCCATCGACGACGCGGTGATCGAAGGTCAGGAAAAGATCCGCCACCGTGGCAGGCAGGAAGGCCTCTACCTGAGCGCTCCAGACCGGCTGTTTCACCCCGGCGCCGATGCCGAGAATCAGGGTCTCGTTGGGCAGGGGAATGGGCGTGCCGAGGGTGAGGCCGAAGGTGCCGAAGTTCGTCACGGTGGCAATTCCGCCCCGGCAATCGTCTTCCGTGAGGCGGCGGCGGCGGGCGCGGTGGACGAGATCGTCGTATTCGCCGATCAGTTCGCGGAGCGGTTTCTGGTCGAGCTTGCGGACCACAGGAACCACCACGCCGTCATCGATTTGCACGGCCACCCCGATGTCGAAGGAGCGCGGATGGACGACCTTGTCGCCGATCAAATAGCCTGCGGTCGTTGGATTTTCCGCAATGGCCAAGGCGAAGGCGCGGAGGAGATAAAGGGTGAGTCCGGGCTTGGGCGAGTGGTTGCGGCGGTGCTCCAGCACGCGATCGAGCACGGCGGGTAGACCGACGGTCGCCAGCGGCCGCGTCCAACTCCGGCGCATGGCATCCGCCACGGCGAGGCGCATGGGCGAGGCGTGAGTGCTCGGCCAGGCTTCGAGATAATCGAGGAAACGCTCCAGATCCTCCACCGTCACGCGCCCCCCGGCACCGGTTCCGGCCACGGCTGAAATATCCGCCTCGCGCAACCCGAGATCGTCCATCCGGGCCCGCATCCGGGGAGAAATGTAGTGCGCGCCCATCGTGCCGGTGGGCACGGGCAGGCCCTTCACGCTGGGCACCACGGCGGGGGCCTCCTCGTAGGCGTCATCATCCGCGATGGCGAAATGCAGATTCGCTTCATTGCGCTCGGGATGGTCGCTCTGATTGGAGCTGCGTTTGGATTCCAGAGACTCCAAGGTATCCACCCCGGTGCGGGCGACTTCCTCTTCGGTCACATCGAGCAAGCCCAACAAAGTTCCCACCGAGTAGGAAATGCCTTCCTGCGCCTTGATTTCCGAAACCACCCCATGGCACAGCGTGGTCACGCCCATCACCGCCTTGTTGGTTTCCACCTCGATGATTTCCTGATCGGCACGGACCGAGTCTCCCACCGCGACGCCGAGGCGGATGACGGTTGCCTCGGCGATGGACTCGCCGAGCTGGGGCATGAGGATGGGGACGGTGGGCATTTTGGGTAAAAGCTGGGATGCTGAAAAACTGAAATGCGGAAATGGCTAAAACGAGAGCAGCTTGCGGAGTGCCTCGCAAATCGATTCAGGCGTCGGCCGGTGGGCACGGGCAGGCCCTTCACGCTGGGCACCACGGCGGGGGCCTCCTCGTAGGCGTCATCATCCGCGATGGCGAAATGCAGATTCGCTTCATT
>JALOTR010000394.1 GCA_025457805.1 Akkermansiaceae bacterium
GGGGTGGCGGCAGGTTTCTGACCGAGGCGTTGCATGCCGGGAACGGCCGTGGGAGTGCCGGATGGTGGGGCCGGTGGAGTCGCGGCCCCGGTGCTTGCAGGTGATGGTGGGGCGGCTTGGCCCGGGATGCCTGGCTTGGTCGGGGCGTTTTCCATTCCCGCGACATCGGGACGCCAATCCTTGCCGACGCGTTTGAGGCCGCGGAGGATTTCCTCCACCTTGCGCTCGATCTGGGCCTCGGTCCAAACTCCCTGGAATCTGCAGGCGCGGACGGTCCCGGCCATCATGACGACCTTGGGGGGCTTGGTGACTTTTTCCGCCTTGGCGCGCTCGGGCTCGGCATTGATGTCCACCCGGGTGACGAGGATTTGCTCGCCGTATTTCTTGGCGATCTTGTTGAGGCTATCGGCGATTTGTTCGCTCTCCGGATTCTGGGGAAGGTGGAAATGGATGATTTCCAGATCGTGTTTTGCCTCCTCCTGGGTGGCGACTGCCTTGGGCTCCGGCTTGGGCGTGGGGTAAAGCAGGGCTCCCACGACCACGACCACCGCCATGAAGAGGACGAAACCTCTCCGGATCCAAACGGCGCGTTCTTCGTGAGTCACCCCGCGATGATGCTTTAAATAGCTGGATTATCAATCTAATTTTAGCGCCCCGGGCTTGGGCGGCTGTCGGTGGGGCGGGATCAATTGGCATCGAAAACCAAGCGGAATCCGAGATCGGGACGACGCAGCGAGCGATCATCGGTCCACTCGCGGCTGAGTGCGTTGGTGCCGGGCTTGAGGTAAGAGCCGCCAATGATGATCCATTTCCGCTCGCCGAGCGGGTTGGCGGGGTTGGTGCCGGGGCGGCGGGTCCACTCGCAGACGGAGCCGGCCATGCCAACGAGGCCGGCGGGTGTGCGGTCGGTGGAATCGGTGGTGACCGGTTGCCAATCGGCAGGTTTGAGCGCTTCCGGCACGGCGACATCCTTGCGCAGTGCGGCGAACCATTCTTCCTGAGTGGGCAGGCGGGCTTGTTTCCACTCGGCGTAGGCTGCGCAGTCCCACCAATCGATGCCGACGACCGGGGAATCGAGGGAAACAGGTCGTTTGTTCCAGGTGCCGCCGCTTTTGGCTGCGGTCAGGAGGGCGGTCCAATCGTCCGGGAGGTGGGAGGATTTTTCGGCAGGCTGGTTTTCGTGGTCGAAAGTGCGTTCGCGTTGATCCTTGGCGAGAGTTTCGAGGGTTTCCAGAAACTCGGCATACTCGCGGATGGTAACTTCGTGGGGGGAAATGCGAAAAGCGCGCAGGTGTTCCTCCGTCCCGTCCGGCGTGGGGTGTTTGCCGGCGGGAACGAGCACCGCATCCGGCAGGGCGACGCGTGGTGTCGGGGGTGTGGGATCGGGCCGCATCTTCAGGGCGAGCAGGATGATGCCGATCAACATCAAGACGCCGATTCCTCCGATGAGGGCGACGGGCAGGCCTTTTTTCCGACGCGAACCCGCCCGGGTGGCGGCGACGGGCGGGGCGGGTTCGGTGAGTTGCTGCTCGATCTGGGTGCTGAAATCCCTGACCTGCTCCCAGGAAATGGGCGCATCGATCCCCTCGCCGCACATCCAGCCAAGCAAGGTGAGCATGCGGGTGGAGCCGGGCTGGCCATCGGTGGTGAGGTGGCGGAGGGCATGACCCAGCGCGACGACATCGCGCAGTGCCTGATCCTCGGGTCGGGGGCCGCTGATGGCGAGGTTGTCGAGGCGGATCACGCCCTGGTCATCGAGATGGACATTTTCCAAACCGAGCGGAGACGTCGCCTGGCCGAGTGAGGCGTGGTGGATGTGCGCCTCGGCGATCCGGCGCAGGACGTGGGCGAGGCGGGCGGGTTTGAGGGGTTCGCCCGCCTGCAAGCGATCCGCCAGGGTGGCGCCGGGGAGCAGTTCGTGGGCGAAAAAACACAGCCCGGGCTCGGCGACCGCTTCATACACGGAGCCGATCAGTGGATGCTCGACGGCCGCTTTGGCCCGCACATCGCGGAGGAAAACATCGCGATGGGGATCCTGATCCTCCTTGAGTTCGTCCACCAGCACACGCCGCGAGACTGAGACCTGCTCCGCCAGCCAGGTCCGCGTGAGGGGCGTTTCCGCGAGGAGTTGCTTGAGGCGGTATTCGCCGAGTTGGCGGTCATCGGAGGCGGGATTCATGTGCGGGAAATCAGCAGGAGAAGGCAAAAATCATTGTTTTCCGAGAGGGCAGATCCGGGGTTCCGTTCAGGGTTCCGTTCAGGGTTCGGGCAGTGCGGGGAGAAGCGGGATTTCGGGATCAAAATCCGGCGGCAGGGTATCTTGAAATTCCGGCAGCATGCCATCGCCCGGTTGCATCGAGGGGGCCTTGGGAATGCGCGCAGCAAGGTCGCGCGGCCATGCCTGCACGTCGAGCACCTCGCCCTTGTAGAGCAGGGAAACCACCTGGCCGTAATAGGTCCGGGAGCCGAACAGGTGCTCGGTTTGATTGTCCTGCGGCGGGATCGTGTAGTTCATGCGCAGGCTTTCCTCGCCGCCCGCCCAGTCGAAGGGCAGCGTGGCCCATTGCTCGGTGACCCAGGATTTATCTTCGAGTTGGAGGATTTCCCCGCGTGAGCTGCGGTTGAAGAAGACGACCGAAACTGCGATTTCCGAGACGTCGATCTCATCGGCTGGGGCCTTTTGCACAGGGATGGTGAGGACCACGCGCTGGCCGCCTTCGTGGTTGGGATTGTTGAAAATCCGCACGCGGCCGAGGGAAAGCTTGCCCAGCATGGCATCCGGCTGCTCGAAGCCATCGCGGAGTTTTCCGGCGGCGAGTTCGTAGAGGCTTCCCGCTCCGGTGACGCCCATTTGATAGACCTTTTCGTAGTGCATGGCGGCGGTATCGAAGACGCCCATTTGTTCATGCACGAGGCCCAGCTCGTAGTGGACATTCGGGTCTTCCGGAGATTGTTCGAGGGCTTCCTCCAATTTCACGATCGCCCGTCCCATATCCCCGGCCACGCGGGCTTCGCGGGCTTCGTTGACGAGTTTTTCCGATCGTGGATCCGCCACCTGCGGGGTCTTGAGCGGCGTGGGCGGCACCGCCGGGACAAACTCGGCCGCAGGCACCGGCGGGCGTGAGACGACGGGTGGGGCGCTGGCCACCGGCGGGGCTGCTTCGGGCACCCGCACCACCACGGGTTTGAGGATTTCCTTTTCCACCACCCGCACCACCCGGGATTCTTCGAGGCGCGTCGCCATGGCCATGCCTGCGACCAGCAATTGCACGAAGGCCATCAGGCCGAGGAACCAGCAGGCGATCGGGAAAACAGGCGGGCGGGATTTGGAGTTTGCCGGGTTTTCAGAACTCATGATCGCAGAGTGGACATCCGCCCCCGCCCTGTCAATGCGGGGGGACCGGGCGGGAGTGGGTTTCCGCTGGATGGACTTTTCCGGTTGCGGACGGCAATCGGATTGCCGCCATTTCCAAAGCCATCCACCCCCTCCTCAGCGCGCACCTTCAGGCTCATCCGCAATCCCACACCAGGATCCTCCTTCCCGACTTCGCCACGCCGGAGATGGTGGGGAGGATCCTCGGGATGAATTCTAAACAGAAGGATCGGACGTAGAAAACCCGCTTGATCCATCCGGAGCAAGGATCGCTGGAACTGAACCGGCGGCCGCCGAATTCCGCGTTGCCCTTCTCACCAATTCAGCCACACTTTTCGCATGTTCACCCGTATCCAAGCACTTCGTTTCCGCTGCCTCCGGTCGGTGGATCAAGAGCTTGGTGGCTTTGTTACCTTGGTAGGCCCGAATGCCAGCGGCAAAACGACGTTTCTGGATGTGATCGCCTTGCTCGGTGATCTGATGCGGAATGGTGGCAAGGTAGCGGATACGGTGTTGGAGCGCAGTCCTGATTTCGAAAAATTGTTATGGATGGGACGGGATTCATCGTTCCAACTCGCTGTTGAAGCAAAGCTTCCTGATCTCATACGGGAGAAGATGGCCGAAGAGCTTCATCACTGCACGCGGGTCCGTTATGAGTTGGAAATCGGCATGGACAGAGAAGAGAATCTGATCGCCCTCAATCACGAAGCCTTGTGGCTGCTAAATGGCATGGACCGGCCTGAGCCACGCCAACCGGATTTGT
>JALOTR010000395.1 GCA_025457805.1 Akkermansiaceae bacterium
TGCTGCCCGCCCTGCCCGCAGCATGGAAATCCGGCAGCATCTCCGGCCTCCGCTCCCGGGGTGGAGTCGAGGTCGATATCACATGGAAGGATGGCAAACTCTCCCAAGCCACCCTCACCAGCAAGGCTGGCGGAAAAACCTATCTCCGTCTCAATGGAAAAATCCAAAGCATCAACTTGCCTCCCAACGGCAAGCACGAGGTCCGCTGACATTATGAAAAGCTTCATCACTATCGCCATTTTCACCACTACCTGCTTGGCATCCGCGGCGGAGCTGGAACTGGAATCCCGTGTCCAAGCCCTTCCCGCCTCCCACCGCTTTGCGGAAAAGGGTTGGTTCGTGTGGTGCGGCGCGCCGGTGAAGGGACCGGATGGAAAATATCATCTCTTCTATTCCCGCTGGCCGGTTTCCGTTGGATTCGCTCCCGGCTGGGCCATCCATTCGGAGATTGCCTACGCCGTCGCAGACAAGCCCGGCGGGCCCTACCAGCATGTCAACGTCGCTCTCCCGAAGCGTCCGATCAATCCGGCCACTGGCAAAAAATACTGGGACGGAGACGTCACCCACAATCCGAACGCCTTTTATCACAACGGAAAATATCATCTCTACTACATGGGCAATCACGGCGACGGCAAAACCTATCCCATGCACCGGAACAACCAGCGCATCGGAGTCGCCATCGCCACCAACCCGCAAGGCCCGTGGCAGCGGCTGGATCAACCCATTGTGGATATCACAGATGATAAAAAGTCATTCGATTCTCTCTGCGTCACCAATCCCGCCGCGTGCATGAGACCGGATGGTGGCGTGCTGCTCATCTACAAGGCAGTCCAATACATCGAAGGCAAGCCCATGGGTGGAAACGTCCGCTATGGCGCGGCCATCGCCAAACAACCGCAAGGCCCCTACATTAAAACTCCGGGCAAGATCTTCGAAGCGGAGAAACCCGGAAAACACTGGATGGTCGCCGAGGATCCGTTCATCTGGTTCAGTGAAAAATATGACAATCGATACTATGCGGTCACTCGGGACGTCGTCGGCACCTTCACCGGCTCCTCGGGTGGCATTTGTTTGTTCCAATCGGCCGATGGATTGAATTGGAAACCCGCAGCCAAGCCCAAGGTTCTCGGTGCGAAGTTCGCGCTCGAAGATGGATCCGTGAGCAACTCGAACATCGAACGCCCGTCCCTCCTGATCGAGGGCTCCGAGCCCACCTATCTCTTCGGTGCTGCGGACGGATACAAAAAAGGCGGAAAAATCAGCACCAACGTGCAAATCCCCCTCATCACACCCTGACATTATTCTCTGTTAGATATCATGAAATGCCTCTTTCCCTTACTGTTGGCCGTCACCCCTCTGGCTCACGCCGATCAGGCGGCCGATTCACAGGCGGCCGCGCTGGATCAGCAATCGCAGCAACCCGTCAGCTCCAATCAACATCCGGACGCCCAGTGGTTTCCGGGAGCCGGGCTCGGTTTGTTCATCCATTGGGGGCTCGCCTCTGTCGGTGCCACCGGCGACCTCTCATGGGGCATGCTTGCCAACAAGCCATGGAAAGACAAAACCGTCACTCCCAATACCTACTATGCTTGGGCGGATTCATGGAAACCGGATCAGGTGGATTATGATTCTCAACTGGCCAAGGCCAAAGCGGCCGGTTTCACTTATGCGGTTTTTGTCACCAAACATCATGATGGCTTCACCCTCTGGCCATCCGATCACGGAGACTTGGGCACGCGCAAGGTCTTCCAAGGCCGCGACTTCGTCCGCGAGTTTACCGATGCCTGCCGCAAACATGGTCTCAAGGTAGGTCTTTATTACTCTCCTCCGGATTGGTGGTTCGACCGAAACTACAAAAGCTTTTCCATGCGCGGAAAGGCCTTGGATATGAATCACCAACCCATCCAAGTCCCCGCTAAACCCGCCGATCACGATGCGAAACGAAAACAATTGGTCCAAGGCCAGGTCACGGAGTTGCTCACCCGCTATGGCAAGATTGACCTGATCTGGTTCGATGGTGGAAAAGGTGAAATCCCCAACAGCGAGGTCCGCAAACTTCAGCCCGGCATTGTCATCAATCGACGCAACGGCGGAGTCGGTGACTATGGAGATACTGAGGGCAAGCTCCCTGACAAGCGCTTCAAAGGCTGGTTCGAAACCTGCGAAACCTGCTGGCCCTCCGGCAAGTGGTCTTACACCGAAGACGCCGGATGGGACAGTGCCAACGAAGTGATCGAAAAACTCGTCCGGCTCCGCGCATGGGGCGGCAACCTCCTCGCCAACGTCGGCCCCAACGGAGATGGCAGCATGCCCGCTCCGGCACTGGCCGCATGGACGGAAATGGAGGCCTGGATGGCTCACAGCCGCGAGTCCGTGATCGGCACCAACCCCGGACCTTACCCGGACGAAGTGAATGTGCCCGTCACTACCCGCAAAGGCAGCGCCTATCTGCATTTTCTGCCCGCCTTCCAAGGTGAGGCGGTCTGGAACAATGCCCCCAAACCGAAGAAGGCCACCTTGCTGCGCACAGGCGAAGAGGTTTCTCATATCTATCAAAATGGCACGCTCCGCCTGAAACTTGATGCATCCCAAAGGTCCGGCTCGATCGATGTCGTCCGCATTGAATTTTGAAACTCCGATCACTTCCTTCACACCCATCACTCCCGAATCCACCATGAAACATCTGCTCATCCTCGCAGCCGCCGTCCTCGGCTTTGCCCTCCCGCCATCCGCCGCAGCGCAAGAATATGATTTCCCGAAAATGATCCAGCCGGTTCCGACCACTGCGAAATTCGAGGATCCCGGTTACATCGTCTGGTGCGGCACCATGGTGCGTGGCGACGATGGAAGATATCATCTCTTCTATTCACGCTGGCCCGCCAAACTCGGCCATTATGCCTGGGTCACCCATTCCGAGGTCGCTCATGCCGTGGCGGATCAACCGCTCGGCCCCTATCGCTTCGTCGGCGTGGCCCTTCCCGAGCGTGGCGCGGAGTTCTGGGACGGCCTCTGCACCCACAATCCCACAATCCTCAAGTTCGGGAAAAAGTATTATCTCTATTACATGGGAAACACCGGTGATCGCAAACCCTCATCCTCTCTCAACTGGTCCCACCGCAACAACCAGCGCATCGGCGTGGCGGTGGCGGATAGCCCGAATGGTCCCTGGGTCCGCTCGGACAAGCCTCTCATCGAGCCGACCGCAAAGTTCCATGATGCCCTCTGCCTCGCCAATCCAAGCGTGGTCGAGCGCCCCGATGGCGGATATCTCATGGTTTACAAGGCCGTCGCAGATAAAAACAAACTCCCCTTCGGCGGACCCGTCGTGCATGTGGTGGCCACCAGCGACAGCCCGACCGGTCCCTTCAAGAAACATCCGGAGCCGGTCTTCACCAAACCCGGCGATGCCTTCGCCGCGGAAGACCCGTTCATCTGGCAGGAAAGCGGCACCTACTGGGCCATCGTGAAGGATTTCAAAGGCGGCTTCACCAAGGCGGGACCTTCCCTTGCCCTGTTTCGCTCAGCCGATGGCCTCGATTGGAAACCCGCAACGCATCCGCTGGTTTCCAAGCTGGAACTGAAATGGGCGGATGGCAAAACTTCCGCCCTGATGAAACTCGAACGGCCACAGTTGTACTTCGAAAACGGCAAACCCGCCATTCTCTTCTGCGCAGCGGCACCAGTAGGAAAACTCAACGAGAGTTATAACGTCCTGATTCCACTCAAGCCTGCGGATTGAGCGATCCCAGCGGCGCGGTTCCAAACTTCGCGGAAGTGAAGATGGAGGAACCACGAATCGAACGAATCGAACAAATCTTTTTTTCAATTGTTCTGACTGCGCCCTACGCATTCATTCTTCAATCGCCAATCTTCAATCGAAAATCGGCAATTCCCCGAATCCCAAAGGGATTCCGCATCCCAGCCCAGGGTTGGCCGAATGCAATGAGGCCTACCCTGGGAACAACGGCCCCAAGAATCACCGAACCGCAACGCGGTTCCAAATTCCATAGAAGGGGAGACGGAGAAACCTTGAATCGAAAGAATCGAATGAATCTTTGTTTCCTTTCTTCTGACCGCACCGACACCTTTCATCTTTCAATCTCAAGTCTTGGATCCCCCGACTAACGAGAGTTGCCATCCGTGTCTTCTCCACTCGGTTCTGTTTCGCCAGAAATCACCCCGCACTCCCACTCCAACTTCAAAGACTCAATGAAAGCATCCAACAGCATGGTCGGTCCAGACAGCCATTGCAGACTCCGAAATCAAGCAGCACGTTACCGCCAGTTGGCACGCTCGAGCTG
>JALOTR010000396.1 GCA_025457805.1 Akkermansiaceae bacterium
CCGGATAATCCTGCAAATTTGGTTTTCCCGGAGCCCAAACCCTGCATGATGAGCCTGTGAATCGTCGTCATTTCCTCGCCTCTGTTTCCACTGTCTCCGCCGCCGCCTGCCTGCCGATCAAGGCAGAAACCACGAGCCCGCCAACCAAGACGCGACCGAACCGGATCGGGGTTTCGTCCTATTCGTTTTGGGGATTCAACCGCGAGGACCTGCGTCCCATCGACATCTGCCTCGAACATGCGGCGAAGATGGGCTTTGATGGATTTGAGATCCTGCAGAGACAACTCACGTCCACCGATGCGGCAGAGTTGATGAAGATCAAACGTCGCGCATTTCTGTTAGGTGTTGATTTGATGGGCTACTCGACCCATCAGGGATTCCTCTCGCCCGACGAAGCCAAGCGCAAAAGCAATCTCGACCACACCATCGCCTGTCTCGAACAAGCCTATCAACTCGGCATCCCGACCATGCGTGTCAACTCCGGCACTTGGGGCACCTCGAAGGATTTCAATGATCTCATGGCAAATCGCGGTCAGGAAAAACCGCTGGATGGATATGATGAGGAAGATGCCTATGGCTGGGTGATCGAGGCCTATCAGAAACTCGCCATCGAGGCAGGCAAGCGCGGTGTGGTCATGGGTCTTGAGAACCACTGGGGACTCGGTCGCACTCCGGAAGGTGTGAAGCGCGTCATCGATGCAGTCAATTCACCCTGGCTCAAAGCCACGCTCGATAGCGGAAATTTCCTCGAAGATCCTTACGATCGGCTCAAGCAGCTCGCTCCGGATTGCGTGCTTCTCCAAGCCAAGACCTATCACGGCGGCGGGATATGGTATACCCTGGAACTCGACTATCCTCGCATCGCAAAGATCATGAAAGACGCGGGATTCACGGGCTATGTGTCGCTGGAGTTCGAGGGAAAGGAAGATCCTCTAACAGCGATTCCGAAGAGTCTGGAAACGCTGAGGGCGGCGTTTGTGTGAAGCTCCCCCCGGGAGCGCCGAGCCCCAGCTCGGCGCGGCTCGATTCAAGAACCCGCGCCGAGCTGGGGCTCAGCGCTCCCGGGGCTCGCGGGCACTCGACCATGGCCAGTCGCTGGCCTTTTTGCACAAGCCGGCTTTCACGGGATTTTGTTCAATATAAGCGTGCACATTGTCGAAGTGATCCCCATCGCGGATGTATCGATCCCAGTATTCCCTCATCCAGAAGGTGCTGCCCCGAATTCCAAGATGGAGTTCATCATTTTTCTCCATCGCCCATCGTGCGGTGTAGGATTTCCACGATTGGATGGTTTTGGCGAGTGATGAGCGGCTTTCCATGAGCACGTGCACATGATTTGGCATGATGCACCATGCAAACAATCGATATCGATCCCCATCCCATTTGAGCAGCGTATCCTGAAGCAACGATGCCACCGAAGGATGCTTCAATGCACAACAACCGATGCCTGCATCCAGCCATGCCTCGATCTTCTTTCTTCGCGCCGCATCGATCTTTTCCAGTGGAGTTTCTATCAGTTCCGATTCAATTTCCCTTAACTTCGATTGTGGTAACGAATCGTTCAGACGAAAGGTGATCGATTGAATCGTCCCCTCCTTGTGATAGTGCGGAAGATATTTGCGAGAATACCAGCCGACAGGGTTACCGGGAGTCCTCCCGGGAGCGCCGAGCCCCAGCTCGGCGCGGGGTTCTTCGTTTGGGTGTGTGTCTGGTGAGTTTTCCTGATTTTCCATGAAAGCCTGTAACGAGCAATTCATCCGCGCCGAGCTGGGGCTCAGCGCTCCCGGGTCACGCCAGGATCCCCTTCACCAGCTTTCCGTGCACGTCGGTAAGGCGGAAGTGGCGGCCTTGGTGGAAATAGGTGAGCTTGGTGTGATCGATGCCCATCAGGTGGAGGATGGTGGCGTGGAGATCGTGGACGTGGACCGGATCCTGAGTGATATTATATCCGAAGTCATCGGTGGCACCGTGGACGATGCCGGGTTTGACACCGCCGCCAGCCATCCACATCGAGAAACAGCGCGGGTGGTGATCGCGGCCATAGGTATCCTTGGTAAGCACGCCCTGCGAATAACTGGTGCGTCCGAATTCACCACCGCAGATGACGAGGGTATCCTCCAACATGCCGCGTTGTTTGAGATCGGTGATGAGGCCGGCGCAGGGTTGATCCACTTGTTTGGCAAGATTGGGAAGGGCTTGCGGGAGCCCGCTATGGCTGTCCCATCCGGGATGATAGAGTTGGATGAATCGCACACCGCGTTCCGCCAGTCGGCGGGCTTGCAAGCAGTTGGCGGCGAAGGTGCCGGGCTTGTCCACATCCGGGCCGTAGAGGTCGGTGACGGACTTGGGCTCGCCCTCGATGCTGGTGGCTTCCGGCACGCTGGTTTGCATGCGGTAGGCCATTTCATATTGCACAATCCGCGATTCGATTTCCGGATCCAGTTCCTTCTGATAGGCCACGCGGTTGAGTTCGCCGAGTTTATCTAACAGCGCGCGCCGACCGGTGCCGCAGATGCCATCCGGATTGGCGAGATAAAACACCGCTTCCTTGCCCGAGGAGAATCGCACTCCCTGATAGCGGGAATCGAGGAATCCACTTCCCCAGAGACGGGCGTAGAGGGGTTGATCGGTGGGCTTTTTGGTCACCAAAACCACGAAAGCCGGCAGGTTTTCATTCATGCTGCCGAGGCCATAGTGGATCCAGGATCCCATGCTCGGACGACCGGCGATTTGTGAGCCGGTTTGCAAAAAGGTCATCGCAGGATCGTGGTTGATCGCCTCGGTGAACATCGAGCGGATGAGGCAGATATCATCAATCACGCCACCGGTATGCGGGAGCAGTTCGCTGAGCTGCGTGCCGTTTTTCCCGTAAGGCGAGAATTTGAAATGAGAGCCTGCAAGTGGAAGGATGGCCTGGTTTCCACTCATGCCCGTGAGGCGTTGGCCTGCTCTAACAGAATCCGGCAGCGGTTCGCCGTTGCGCTGGCGCAGCAGCGGTTTGTCATCGAAGAGGTCATGCTGGGCAGGGCCTCCGCTCATGAAGAGATAGATGATTCGTTTGGCCTTGGGGGCGAATCCGGGCATGGCATCCGCCACCATGGCAGCCTCGGATTTGCCACCCAGCATCGAGCCCAGCGCAAGGCCGCCGAGACCTGCGGAGAGTTTCGAGAAAAAGTGACGGCGGGTCACGAAGAGTGGATCGTGGGGAAGATTCATGATCGTGGGATTTATCGCAGGGTGATGGCTTCGTCGAGATTGAGGAGTGCGTTGGCAACCACCGTCGCGGCGGCGAGTTCGACCGGCGGAAGATCGGCCGGAGCGGTGAGATCGCCCACCTTGAGGTAAGCTTCTGCCTGTTTCGGATCCTTTTGGAAAACTTCCATTTGGGATGAGTGAAGTTCTGTGAGAATGCGGGTTTCGGTTTCCGTTGGATTGCGACCAAGCGTCTCGCGGAACAACCATGTGGAACGCGCGCTGAAATCCGCACCGCCTTCGCGGATCATGCGGATGGCAAGTCCGCGCGAGGCTTCGACGAATTGCGGATCGTTCAACATGACCAGCGGTTGCAGCGGCGTGTTGGTTTGTTGGCGGCGGACCGAGCAAACATCGCGACCGGGCACATCGAAGGCAAGCATGCCGGGCGGAGGTGCGGTCCTGCGCCAGTAGGTGTAAAGGCTGCGGCGGTAGATTCCGGGGGCCTTGTCACGCTGGTATTCCGGCAGGAAACTGTTGAGCACGCGCCAGGTGGCGGAGTCGGGGAGGTAGGGCTTTGCGGGTGGACCGCCTAGCGTTGCTTGCAGCAGCCCGGAGTGGACGAGTGCCTGATCGCGGAGCTCCTCGCCGGACAGGCGCTTGGCCGGGCCGCGGGCGAGCAGGATATTGGCGGGGTCCTTGGCTCGGAGTTCCGGACTGACCTTGGAGTCTTGACCATAAGCGCGGCTGAGCACGATTTGCCGGCAAAGCCGCTTCATATCCCAACCATGGACGATGAAATCCCGCGCCAGCCAATCGAGCAGTTCCGGGTGGGACGGAGTGTCTCCCTGAAGGCCAAAGTTATCACTCGTGGCGACCAGTCCCCGGCCGAAAAAGTGCTGCCACATCCGGTTCACCTGAA
>JALOTR010000397.1 GCA_025457805.1 Akkermansiaceae bacterium
ATCCGCTTCCGACAGTCGGCTCAGATCCAGTTCGTAGCTCTTTTTCCCGGCAAGCAGCCTCACCTTGCCATTCCGGACCACGGTCGGGTGCGGCGGCGGCTGGGGGGCGGCCGAGCTTTCGCCTTCGATCACGACGTCTTCGAACGCGATCAGCTTCGCCTCCAGCACCTTGCCATCCGTGCTGGTCCACGGACGGCTCTCCGAGAGCACCATGTAGGTGATCGTGCGTTTCTTGGGCGTCCCTCCATCCCTCGGAATCACCTCCACTTGACCGGTTCCCGTGTTTCCACCGATGGGTCGTTTGTTGAACCCACTGGGGCGCGCCGGCGTCACAATCTGACCAGCACTCATGCTCACGACAGCCACCCCTGCGGCGAAAATGGAAAACGACCTTTTCATGCCCTCACGCCTAACCCCGATCCGCCTCTCTGGCGAAAACAAAATGCCGGAGTTCGACGCCGCTTGTTAGGATCATGCGGGAGAGAATGGAAACTCGGGCTAGCCACATCGCCTTGTCCCGTCGTGTTGAAATCACCGATGGCGTTTCCGGAATTCGTGGTGTAGGCAAGGGGCATGCCGCTTTTATCCACTTATTCCTGCGCCCTGATCACAGGCGCTTCCTCCGGACTCGGCGAGGAGTTCGCCCTGCAACTCGCCCCTGCGGTGAAGCACCTGATTCTGGTGGCGCGCCGGGAACCGCTCTTGAACGCACTCGCCGAGCGGATTCGGGCGGAGTTTCCGGAGGTCAGCGTTTCGGTGTTTGCCGCGGATCTGGCAGCGGAGGCGGACCGGGCAAAGCTGGTCGCGGAGGTGGATGCACTGGGGATCGTGCCGGATCTCCTGGTGAACAATGCGGGTCTTGGCGACTACGGTGAATTTGCCACCTCGGATTGGCCGCGGCTGGAGGCCATGCTCAAGGTGAACATCGAGGCGCTCACCCATCTCACCCATGCACTGGTTCCCCGCATGATCCGGGAGCGCCGCGGCGCGGTGATCAATGTGAGCTCGCTGGCCAGCCTGTTGCCGATTCCCGATTTCGCGGTCTATGCAGCCACCAAGGCCTATGTGACGAGTTTCTCGGAGGCGCTCCGGATCGAGCTGCGCGGTCACAACATACCGGTGTTGGCCGTCTGCCCGGGCCCGGTGCGCACCGGTTTCGGTGAGGTGGCGAGACGGGGTGAAAACGGTCGTGAAATGCCCGGTCACCGCGCCTTTTATGTCCAGCGCGAGCAAGTGGTGTCAGAGGCGATTTCGGCCTTGGAAATGAACAAGGCGCGGGTCTATCCGGGGTTGAAAATCGCGGCTGCGGCGCTTGCCATCTCGCTCATCCCGATGGTCCTGCTGCGGGTGGCGATGGGCGTGCGCCCGCGCAAGCAATGAAGCACCCAGTCTGCCGACATCCATCCGATCCACCGCATGCCCGTCTTCTGGCTCATTCTCGCCTGCGCCTTCTGGGGGCTTAGTTTTCCCGTGGTCAAGGCGCTGCACCTCGAACAAACCCTGCGCATTCCCGACGCCTCAAGCGGCTTCCTCGCCGCGTGGATGCAGGTCGCGCGTTTCGGCATGGGCGCGATCATCCTGGTGCCATTTTTCCTCAGGGCAGGAACCGCCACGAAGCTGGAAATGCAACAAGCCTTCTGGCTTGGCATCTGGGGTGGCTTGGGCATGGCACTGCAAGCGGATGGACTCGCCCACACCGAGGCCTCCACCTCGGCTTTCCTGACCCAGGCGTATTGTGTCATCCTGCCGCTGATTGCCTGCATCCGCCTGCGCGCTGCTCCCGGTTCCAGAACCATCACCGCCACCCTGCTGGTGATCGCCGGTTGTGCCATCCTCTCCGGCATTCGGCCCGGCGACCTGCGAATGGGGAGGGGAGAAGCGGAAACCCTGCTCGCCGCCCTTGTCTTCACCCTCCAGATCCTCACCTTGGAAAATCCCAAGTACGCCAGCAATCGTACTTTGCCCGTGACCTTCCTGATGTGCCTGTGCATCGCACTCTTCATGCTGCCCATCGCCACCTGGGCCGCACCCCGTCCTTCCGATGTCATCTTCGCCGGTGCCTCCTGGCCCGCATTCCTGCTGGTTGCAATCCTCGCAGTGTTCTGCTCGGTGGCGGCCTTCCTGCTCATGAACCATTGGCAGCCTCGCATCAGCGCCACGGAAGCGGGATTGATCTATACCACGGAACCTGTTTTCACAGCGATCTATGTGATGTTCCTGCCCCAATGGCTCGCCGGGCTCTCCGGAGGAACTTATGCCAATGAGGTGCCAGGCATGGAAATGATTCTCGGAGGCGGCTTGATCCTCGCTGCCAACATCCTCATGCAGCTCCGCCGCAATCCCCACCGCCCTGCCATTGCGCCAGCCCCCTGAGGAGAGGGGACGTCTCGTCCCCTCAAATTTCCAGCAAGCCCACACAATCGTCCATGGCCAAGCCGAAATCACGAGCCTTTGCCCTCATCCGGGAGGAAGTCCTTCGCCTCGTTTCGCTCGTTCCCAAGGGGAAATTCACCACCTACGGCAGCATTGCGATTCATATGAATGTGATGCCGCGGCACGTCGCCTACGTGCTCGGCCGACTCACGCCGGAAGAGGCAGAGGGACTGCCATGGCATCGGGTTGTCGCGGCAGGGGGCTGCATCAGCCCGAACATGCCAGCGAAGCTTGCAGCGACCCAAAAACGGCTGCTCAAGGCAGAAGGCATTCGCATCGGCCCTAACGGACAAATCGTGGATCAAGAGGCTCACTATCACTCCGTGGGCCATCGTCGCGAGATTCGCTGGAGTGAAATGTAGCAACAACAGGCAAAAGCGGCATAGCATCCCGTCGTGACGCTCTCGATTTCCTCACAGACAGCCCGGCGCTTCGTGCGCCTTGCCACCGGTCTTGATGCCCGTTTCGCAGATATCAAAACTGCGCTGGATCATTTGGGATTTGTGCAGATCGACCCGATCAACGTTTGCGGACGCATGCAGGATCACATTCTGCGGCATCGTGTCGCCGGATATCGAGAAGGTGACCTCTCTGCTTGCCTTCAGACCCCTGGCGAGCGCTTTGCTTTTGAGCACCATTTGCCAGACTCCGGCAATCTGGCGGCCCTGCCTTTGGATGCTTGGCCGCATCTCCAACGGTCGATGCAGGCTCGCACCCGCACCGATAGCAGTTGGTCGGGCAAGCTCGCTCCTGCGGAGAAAAAACTGGCCACAGCGCTGCTCGTCCGCATGGCCGCGGAAGGTCCGCTTTGCTCGCAAGACATCCAAAGCGAAAGCAAAACCAAGGCTCACGCATGGGATTCCACCACCATCGCAAAGAGCACCCTGCAGAAGCTTTTTTTCCATGGTCGGGTATTGATCGCCCGCCGCGAAGCAAACCGCCGCTACTACGATCTGCCAGAGCATGTCCTGCCCGCATCGATCTTGAACGCGCCCATCCCTACCGATGCTGAAACAAACCATTGGTTGGCCCTCCTGAAACTCCGCCAACGTCGTCTCGCAGCGCTCAAAGCCGCAGAGCTCCGAGCCATCGCCGATGAGGTCATCCCGATCGCCGTGGAAGGCGCCTCGGTCCCACGCATCCATATCTTGAGCAGCGCTGTTGAAATGCTTGATCGCGCAGCGAGCACTGCCGAGTCCACCCCCAAACCGCTCTTGCTCGCACCACTCGATCCCATCATCTACGATCGCCGCCTGGCGGAAGGGTTATGGAACTTCGACTACCGCTGGGAAGTCTATGTGCCGCCCCACAAGCGCAAGCGAGGTTACTACGCCCTGCCTCTGCTGCACGGCAATGGCTTCATCGGTCACGCCGATGTGAAGGCGGATCGTCCCGCAGGCTTGCTTCATGTCATCTCCCATGAAAGCACCTCCACGGCCCACGTCCGCACGGCCGTCAAGTCACTCGCCGGGTTTCTGGGGCTGAATGCAAAGCTCTGATGGGCTCGTAGTTGGGACAATCTGTCCCAAGCCCTGATCTCGCGCGGTCGATTGAAGATGTAATGCGTCGAGCGCCCCTAGAGATGAGTTAGAAATCCATCACGCAGCAGTCAGCGAATAAACGAAATCACTCACAGCACGACGGAACGCCTCATTCTCGACGAACTGTTT
>JALOTR010000398.1 GCA_025457805.1 Akkermansiaceae bacterium
CACGCCATCATCGCCACCGAGGGCGGCAGCGGCGTTGGCGGCAGTCTCGACGAGGCGGGTGGAATTGGTCGCACGCCGCCAGCGGTCTTCGAGGTCCTGTTCATCCTCGGGCTTGAGGTTGGCGGATTCGATTTCCTGGATCTGGTGGCGGAGGAGTTCGATTTCCTGCTCGCTGGCATTTTCCGCGTGGCGGATTTCATCGAGTTCCGCCGACTTTGCCCGCCAGGTGCGGTGGTTTTCGCGATAGGTGGCGTGGGCGTTTTCCGCGCCGGCGTAGGCATCCAGCATCGCGAGCTGGCGTTCGGTGGAGAGCAGCGATTGGTGGTCGTGCGGGCCGTGGAGGTCCACGAGGTGTTCCCCGAGGCGCTTGAGGAGGGCGAGCGTGACGGGGGAGTCGTTGACGAACTGGCGGTTGGCGGTTTGGCCGATCACTCGGCGGACGATGAGTTGGGTGTCGTCGCAGGGGGCGAGGCCGCCGTCTTCGAGGATGGCATTGATTTCCCGGACGTCCGGGAGTTCGAAAACGGCTTCCACCGAGCAGGATTCCTCGCCGGTGCGGATGAGCGACTTGTCGGCGCGCTCGCCGAGCACGAGCTTGAGGGCGCCGACGATGACGGATTTGCCCGCGCCGGTTTCGCCGGTGACGCCAATGAGGCCGGGGCCGAGTTCCCACGCGAGTTCATCGACGAGGGCGAGATTGCGGATTTTTAAAAGGGAAAGCATTCGCGGATTGCGGCGCATTATGCAAGGGACCGGGCCGGACGCAATGGCGGGATTTCCATTCGAAGAGAATGAAAATCCGGCACCCGTCGTATCTGTCCAAAACCATGAAAAATCTCATCGCCTTCTTCTTGATCAGCGTCGTTCCGTTGTGTGCGGAGGAGCCTGAAAAACCCGCCTTGCGCACCGACCGGAACATCGAAGGATGGACCGTCCGCATCGATGACCGTTTGCTGGCAAAGGATTTTGCCCCGGGTGAAAAAATCATCCAATCCCTCGAAAGACGCCTCTCGGACATCGTTGCGGTGGTTCCGGCGGCCCGCGTGAAGGAGCTGCAGTCCATCCGGATCGTCCTGGACAAAAGCCATGGCAAGCTCATCCCGATGCAATACCACCCGAGCGAGGAATGGCTGGTGGGCAATGGTTATGCGGCGGATCTCGCGCGATGCGTCCACATCCCGGTGGCCGAGGATTTGTTGAAACCAAGGCAAATCAACGTCCAGCCATGGGTGGTGTTGCACGAACTGTCCCATGCGTATCACGACCAGGTGCTTGGTTTTGATGACAAGCGGATCCTCGATGCATACTCCGAATTCAAAAAGAGCAAACGCGGCGAACAAGCGCTGCTCGTTACCGGCCAGCGAGTGCGCCACTATGGTCTCACCGATCACAAGGAGTTCTTCGCCGAGATGACTGAAGCTTACTTTGGCAGCAACGATTTTTTCCCCTTCAACCGCGGCGAACTCAAAACTTCGGAACCCAGCATCGACCGCCTCCTGACCGAAATCTGGAATCCCTGAGCCGCCAACAAATCCTGACGATCCGGAGAGCTCGTTGTCCCATCCCTCTGTAGGGCGGAAAACCACGCCCATCGGGAAATTTCTCCATGCTGCCGATGGAGGCTCGCCGCGCGGCATGGCGCATGCATACTCCGCCCCGTGGCAGGGCTCTCACTCACATTTCTCGGAACAGGCACCTCGGTCGGCGTGCCGGTGATCGGCTGCGACTGCCCGGTTTGCACATCGGCGGATCCAAGGAACCAGCGTTTGCGTTCGTCGGTTTTGGTAAGGGCGGGCGACATTGCGGTGCTGGTGGACTCCGGTCCGGACCTCCGGGCCCAAGCACTGCGTGAGAAAATCATGGCGATCGATGCAGTGATTTACACTCACGCGCACTTGGATCACGTGGCCGGATTCGATGAATTGCGTGCCTTTTGTTGGAGGAAAGATGGCCCTCTGCCCCTGCACGCCACCGACGAGTGCCTTGAAACGTTGAAAACCATGTTCGGCTGGGCGTTTTCCGAACAAAACGTCTTCAAAGGCTACGTCAAACCCGACGGCCGGATCATCGATGGGCCGATATTTTACGGGGACCTCAAAATCACCGCGCTGCCGGTCGAGCATGCGGCAGTCAAAACAGTGGGTTTCCTCTTCGAGTATCCCGGCAGCCGCAGTATCGCCTATATCCCCGACGTCAAACGCATCCCCGAGGAAACTTTCACCCGCATCCAGGGCGTGGACGTGCTGGTGGTGGATGCGCTCCGACCCTTGCCGCATCCCACGCATTTTTGCCTCGATGAAGCGCTGAACGCCGCCCGCGAGATCGGGGCGCGCGAGACTTGGTTGACGCACCTCGGCCATGAAAACGAACATGCCACCCTCGATGGGCAACTGCCGTCTGGCGTGCGGGTGGCTTGGGACGGATTGCGGATCGAGCTTTGAGTGTTTCCGGGTCTTGCATGTCACGAAATGGCCGGGCATGTTTTTCGCATGCGTGCATTTGCCCTGATTTTTCCGCTTTTGGCACTGTGGGTGCCGAGGGCGTGGGCTGCGCTTGAGGTGGAATCCGTGGCCATTCTTTACAACTCCGCCGTGCCGGAATCGCGTCGGTTGGCGGAATTCTATCAGGAAGCCCGCGGCATCCCGGCACAGAATCTCATCGCCCTGGACATGCCGGTGGCAGCGGATATTTCGCGGGAAGAATATGAGACCGCCATCCTGCGACCGCTGCGGGGTGAGTTTGATCGAAGAAGTTGGTGGAAGCGCGAAAAAGACGCAGGCGGGGTCACCCTGCCGGTTCTCAACAAAATCCGCGTCCTCGTCACCATGCGCGGCGTGCCCCTCCGCATCCGCCAAACCCCGAAACCGCCTGCCGCGCCTCCCAAGCCCGGCGAGACCCCGCCTCCCGCCAATCCCTTCGGCGGGCATGATGAGGCATCCGTGGATTCGGAACTCGCCATGTTCGGCGTCGAGGGCGTGCCTGCGGAGGGGGGCTTGCAAAACAAGTATTATCAATCCAAGCGCTCGATCGAAGGCGCGGAGTTTCCCTTTCTTGTTCTAACAGCCCGCATCGATGCACCGCGTTATGATACTTGCGAGCGCATGGTGCAGGATGCAATCGATACCGAGAAAACCGGCCTCTGGGGCATGGCCTATGTGGACATCGCGAACAAATTTCCGCAAGGCGATCAATGGTTGGAAACTGTCATCAAGGAAAACAACCGCGTCGGAATTCCCACAGTGGTCGATCGTTTCAACGACACGCTTCCCAGTCATTATCCCATGACTGAGGCGGCTCTTTATTTCGGCTGGTATGATTGGAATCTGCGTGGGCCATTTCTCAACAAGCGCTTCAAGTTCCGCAAAGGGGCCATCGCCATGCACATCCATTCCTTCAGCGCGGAACAGCTTTCCAATCCCGAGAAAAACTGGAGCGGTGGTTTGTTAGAAAAAGGCGCGGCCGTCACCGTGGGCAATGTGTTCGAGCCCTATCTGCACCTCACCCATGACTTCGGCCTGCTCCAACAGAACCTGCTCGCAGGCGACACCTGGGTGGAAGCCTGTTGGAAATCCATGCCCGTGACCTCGTGGCAAGCCGTCATTCTTGGCGATCCCCTCTACCGGCCATTCATGCACCTCGAAGGCACCGGCGAGCGGACCGAGGAAGACAACGATTTCCGCGCCATCCGCTCCGCTTACCGCCAGTGGTCCATCGATCCCACCGAGCGCCGCCACCAACTCGACAAAGCCGCCGACCGCACCCGCAGCGGCTTCCTCGCCGAGGCTGTGGGGCTCGACCTCCTCTCCCAAGGCCTCACCACCGATGCCATCGGGAAATTTGAAAAAGCAAAATCCCTCCACGTCGCCACCGAGGACAAGATGCGCAACGATTTCCACCTGATCGCAATCGACCGCGCTGCCGGTCGCAAGGACGTCGCCATCCAGGCCTTGCGGGATGCCCGCACGCGCTACAGCTCCATCCCGGAGTCGGATGCGATCAAGGGCTGGCTCGACATCCTCGATCCTCCGCCCCCACCGCCGGCCGATCCCTCGAAGCCACCTGTCGCCCCGGCTCCGGCTCCCGCTGCTCCGGCAG
>JALOTR010000399.1 GCA_025457805.1 Akkermansiaceae bacterium
AGTTTCACCATCTTCACGATTTCCTCGGCCGTTTTCAAGTTGGAGCTGTTCTCGGTGCTTTTCCAGAACCAGGCGGGGCCCATGATGTCGCAGACCTCGGCGGCATGGGTGTTGTCGGCGGCGGGCAGGGATTTCTTGATTTTTTTCGCGACGAGCCACGGGTATTCATAACTGTGGATATCCGTCAATTTGTTATCGAGGCTGTTGTTTGCGATGACAATGCAGGCGGGCTGAAGCGACTTTACGTGTGCCTTGATCTCCGGCCAGGCCTTGGCTGTATAGTTGTTGTTGTATTGGTCGATCCAGAGGAGATCGATGGGCCCGTAATTGACCAGCAGCTCGGTGAGTTGTTTTTTGATGAAGCCCACGAAGTCGCCCTTGGCTTCAGGGGGGAGTCCATGGAGGTCGGGTTTTCCTTCGGGCAGATTGCCTTTGGAATAGTTGCCTGGCATGCAATAATAGAGACCCACCTTCAGGCCGCTTTTGCGAAAGGCGTCCACGTATTCCCGGACGATGTCTCCCTTGCCGTTCTTGTAGTTGGTGAATGCCGTGATGTCGTGGTCGGTGTGTTTGCTGTCCCACAAGGCATAACCTTCCGTGTGTTTGGTGGTGAGGACGGCGTATTTCATGCCAGCCGCCTTGCAGGCATCCGCCCATTGCTGGCAGTCGAGTTTTTCCGGCGCGAAAGTCAGCGGATCCTCGTATCCGTTGGCCCACTCCCGTTCATGATAGGTTGCGAGATGGAAATGGATGAACATTCCGAACTTCCATTTCAGGAAATCCTCTTGCAGTTGTGGCGTCGTGGGCGTTTCAGCAGCATGGGCGAAAGCCGTCGAGGCGAGGGCACATAGGATCCATTTTCGGAATGTGTGATTCATCGGGATGAGTGGGTTTATGTTCTGCTTTCAGTTATATGCCAATTCCATCAGAGCATCGGCGGTTAACCAAAATCATTCGGGCCGATGACATTTGTCATTTTCCGGAGTGTGAATGCCGGATCCACAAGTCCGTTTGGCATCACGGGAAGATCCGGTGCGGAACACAGGGTGTCATGGATTGAAGCGCCCGGAGCCTCCCTCCGGGTGCTTGGGCTTGACCCCGACTTTTTTCAAGACAGGCTTGGAATCATGATCGTAAGCATTTTCAACGACGTGATCGGCCCGGTGATGCGCGGACCCTCAAGCTCGCATTGTGCGGCAGCCTTGCGGATTGGAAGGCTTGCGCGCGACTTGATGGAAGCCCGTTTCAGCGATGTGCTGGTGGAGTTCGACCGCAATGGCTCGCTTCCCACCACTCATGACACCCAGGGATCCGACATGGGGTTGTTCGGTGGTCTGATGGGTTGGGATGCGGCGGATCCGCGGCTCCCTGATTCGCCCCAGGCCTTGAGCGCGGCGGGGGTCCGGATTGCGATCGAGACGGTGGATGCGGGCGATCCCCACCCGAACACGTATCGCCTCACCCTGCACGGCAGCCACGGCACGCGCACGCTGCGCGCCATCTCGACGGGTGGCGGCATGATGGAGGTGATCGATCTGGATGGTTTCGCGGTATCGATGTTTGGGGATTGTTACGAGACGCTTTTGTGGATCGGTGAGGATGGCGATGGGGAAGGGGTGATGCGGGAATTGCAGTCCCGCATCGATGCCGATGAAATCCGTCTTCACCGTGAGGGAGGGCGTCAGCTCATTGAAATCAAAGCGCCTGCTTTTGTTTCCGAGCCACAACTTGCGGGCATCGCGGGGATTCACAAGATCAGCCGGCTCGGACCGGTTCTGCCGGTGCTGTCGCGGCGAGGGATGGCGGTTCCGTTTGGTTCCTGTGAGGAAATGATGATTCACGATGCGGGCCGCAACACGCCTTTGTGGAAACTGGCGGCCGAGTATGAAATGGCGCGTGGTGGTTTGAGCGAAGCGGAGGTGATTGAAAAGATGGCGGAGATCATCCGCATCCTCCGGCGTTCCATCGCGGAGGGGATCGCCGGCACCGAGTATGCGGATCGCGTGCTGGGTCATCAGTCCGGCCGCTTTGCAGAGTTGATGCGTGATGGCAAGCTGTTGGGGTCGGGTCCGCTGAACCGGATGGTCCTTTACGTCACCGCCTTGATGGAAGTGAAGAGCTCGATGGGCGTGATTGTCGCCGCGCCGACTGCCGGTGCCTGTGCCGCGCTGCCGGGAGCCTTGATTGCGATGGCGGAGGAAATGGGACTCGACGAGGAAGCCATGGCCAAGGCCATGCTCGCCAGCGGTTTGATCGGTGTGTTCATCGCCACCCGATGGACCTTTGCCGCCGAGGTGGGCGGTTGCCAGGCAGAAGGTGGATCCGCTGCCTGCATGGCGGCTGCGGGGCTGGTCACGCTTGCGGGCGGCACGCTCACCGAATCCGTCGCTGCTGCATCGATGGCATTCCAAAGCATGATTGGCTTGATCTGTGATCCGGTCGCCAACCGCGTGGAAGTTCCATGCCTTGGCAAAAACGTGATGGCCGCCAGCAATGCATTGTCCTGCGCCAACATGGCGATTGCGGGTTTCGATCCCGTGATCCCGCTCGACGAAGTGATCGAAACCGCCAAGCAGGTGGCCCGGCAGATGCCGCGTGAACTCCGCTGCACCGCGCTGGGTGGGCTTTCGATCACTCCCACATCCCTGGCCATCGAGCAGCGGCTTGCCGAAAAGCGAAGCGGCGGTTGTTCCACTTCATGCGGCTGCCACGGCTGAGGGTGGCAAATCACAGGCGAGACCTTTGACGGGATATGCCATGGCATGGCGGAGGCTCGTCGCTGCGAGGATTCCGCGCTTCGGGATGAAATCTCGTGGGAGCCGGGTGGGTATGGTGGGGGATGAAGGCGTGGTTTTTGGTTTTTCTGGGCGGGATGGGCTGCGTGGTGGGGCAGCCTTGCCGGGTGGAAATCGTGGACAAGGAAAATGGCTGGCCGGTGCCCTTGGTGGAGTTGGTCACGACGAATGAGCTGCGCATGGTGAGCGACAACCGGGGTTGGATCGCAGTGGAAGATGAGGATCTGTTAGATAAGGAAGTTTGGTTTCATGTGAAGGGTCATGGATATGGGGTGGCGAAGGATGGATTCGGTTATGAAGGTGTGCGTGCGGTGCTGCCGCGAGGGGGAGTTTTCCGGATCGAGGTGGAGCGGCGGATGCGGGCGAAGCGACTGGGGCGCTTGACGGGGTCCGGCCTGTTTGCGGAGAGCCTGAAGCTGGGAGAAAAAGCGCTGCTGCCGGAGAGCGGGGTGGCAGGTTGTGATTCGGTGCTGACCGTCCGCCACGGAGACGGCCTGTTCTGGGTGTGGGGAGACACGACCTTGCCGGGCTATCCGCTTGGTGTTTTCCATTCTTCGGCTGCCGTCACGGATCTGAAGCCGCTGGCCCGGCCGGAACCGCCGATCGCACTGAACTATCGCTATTTCCGCGATGGAAAAGGCAAACCGCGGGGCGTGGCAAAGATGCCGGGCGAGGGGCCGACCTGGTTGTCCGGTTTGGTTTCATTTCCGGATGGCAGCATGGGCGCGACCTACTCGAAAATCCGCGGGTTTCTGGACGAATATGAAACGGGACTCTGCGTGTGGGATGCCAAGGCGAATGAGTTTCGGCCGGAGCGGGTGCTCTGGAAGGAAGGTCAGGAAAAACCTGGCGTGACGCTGCGGGGCCATCCTTTGCGGTGGACGGATGGGGCGGGCAAGGCGTGGTTGCTGTTTGGCGATCCGTTCCCATCGGCGCGTTGTCCGGATGATTTCGAAGCGTGGAAAAATCCATCAAGCTGGGAAACGATCGATGCGCCGAAAGGAGCGCAGGCGGAAGAGGGTGGCGTGGAAATCGTGGCGCATCGCGGATCCATCGCATGGAATGCTTTCCGCAAAAAGTGGATCACGATTTTCACCCAGCAAGGAGGCACGCCATCAGCGCTTGGAGAGATTTGGTTTGCTGAAGCGGAATCGCCGCTCGGTCCCTGGAAGGGTGCAATCAAAGTCGTAACCCATGACAACTATACCTTTTACAATCCACGGATCCAAACGGACCTGTTTCCGGAGGATGCGCCTTATATCTTGTTTGAAGGAACCTACACTGCGGAATTTGCCAATC
>JALOTR010000400.1 GCA_025457805.1 Akkermansiaceae bacterium
GCCCAAAATCCGCCACTGCCGATGATTTGGACCTGATTCCCGGCAGTGCCCAGTGATCGGGTGAAACTGGTTCCGGGCGAAAACACACCACCGCTCAGAACCAGGTTGGAACCAAGGCCCGGGGTGGTGCTGCTAGGCAATGCAGCTGCAACACCCAGAGCCCCATCGGCGACGATGGTGCTGCCGGTGTAGGTAAGCGCTGCGGGGAGTGTCAATACACCTGCACCGCTTTTCGTGATGCCGGCGGAACCGGTGACTCCGGCACTGATGGCCGCGGTGTCTCCAATCGAAGACACCGTGATGGTCGGCGTGGTACCAGCGAGCGTGAGTAGATCGCCAGCGACATTGCCGCTGATGGTGTAGCTGGTGGAGTTAAAGGTTAGCTTGTTCGCAGTGATACCCAAGCCGGTGTCGATGGTGACGGTGCCGCCTGCGTCCCCGAATATGGCTTCATCGGCGGCGGTATTGCCCCAGATGATGTTGTTTGCTCCAGCGTCCGAGGACCAGTTGCCGTTGCTGAGATTCCAGGTGCCGGCACCGCCGGTGATGATATTGTCACCGCTGCCGACAGTGCCGGGAGTAATGTCCCAAGAGAACGATGCGGCGCTTGCTGAATTCAAAAAGAAAAGGGAGGCGAAGAACAAGGGGAGGGCTTTTGGTTTCATGGGTAGAGATGATATTTGCCTGAGAGATGGAATGGAAACCACTTGGTGTTGCAGACGAATTCACGAATCCAACGGATGGTTCACTCCAATGGCATTACTGATAGTTTGCCGATTCATGAGAGATCTCTCGGCAATCCGCGCAGTTTTTTGAGGAAAATGGAAAAACGCTCAAAGGCCGTATTCTGAAGGAAGGAACTTCGAGTGATCCGCAATGGCGAGTTGTTGGGAGATGAACTCGTCTTCGGAGTCTGGCATTTCATCCAGCGTGTCGCGGAGATGTTCGAGCCAGTGGGACTCGTTGGAGGCGATGCGGAGGAGGCCGCCGCGGTTGGCTTTGTCCATGAGATCGATGGCGGTGCGGGCAGCGGCGATGCCGGCGTGGTAGTGGGAATCGCTGGCGACGATGGCTTTGGCGATCTCGATGGAGGAGTAGGGTGTCAAGACAAAGGCTTGGGGATCGAGGTGGGCGTCTGAGTTGACGAGCCAGCGTTGGAGGGCGAGGGCGGATTCCGGGCCTTCGAGGCTGGCCTGGTTCATGAGACGGCAGTCGTAGGCGAGTTGTTCCATATAACAAGTGGGTGCCATGCCGCCGAGGAGTTTGATGTTTTGCACGCTCTCATTGCTCCAAGTATCGCAGCAGGCGGCGGCCAGATTGCCCATGGGGCTGAGGTGGGCGCAGGCCGAGGTTTTTCCCTCCATGGCCATGGGAAATCCGGTGATGGCCTTGAGGATCGGGTTTTCATAACCGCAGTCCTTGCCGGGGCCTACGGCTCCGCATTCATAGGCGACGAGTGAGCGGACGGCGGTGACGGCGCGGACGACGGCGGCGAATACGCGGGGAATCATGCGTTGCTCGGCGAGCACCATGGCGGTGTTGCCGAAGCCGCAGGCGGTGTCGCCGGCGCTGAGCACGCCGTGTTCCTTCGCGATGGCATCGAGGCGGGTCCACAGGAATTTCATGTCCCTCGCACCGAGGATGCAGAGTGAGAAAATGCTGGTGGGGAGGTCGCCATTGAGGAGGGCATCGTCGTGGAGTTCCTTGCCGCCGACGGACTCGATGCTGAGGAGTTCGGCTCCGGATGCGGCGGAGGTGTGGAAGAGTTCGAGCATGGCATCAAAGTAGCGGCCGCTGCGCATGAGGGGCGGACGTTCGAACTCGCGGTTGTCATTGGGAGTGACGCGGAGAACGCTTTTAAGTCCGCTGCGGGCTTCTTCATCGCGGATGCCTTCTAACAGAATTTCCACGATGCGCTGGCCCCACTGAGGGAACTCGGTCATGGGAGGAAGTGTTTCGAATTCGATGACCACGCCGGGGACTTCAAGCTCGGCCGCGCGGCGGAGTGCTCCGGAGATGATTTGTTCGTAGTTCCGATAGACGGCGTCGATGGTGGATTCCTCAATCTGGATCGGTGGCAGGGTGAAGTTGAGTTCCGGATAGACGGTGCCACCGCCGATGCGCATGCCGCTGCGGGTATCCACCGGGTGGGGTGCGGCTCCGAAGATGAGGTCGGCGGGATCGGAAATGGCGAGGGACTTGTATTTCATGAGGATGGCGGGAAAAAGGGGAGAGGGTTCTATTTTTCGACGAGTTTGAGTGCGGCTTGCACGGCGCTGGCGGCATCCGGGCTGTAGCCGTCGGCACCGATTTCATCGCAGTATTCCTGGGAAATGGGTGCGCCGCCGACGAGGATGGGGAGGTGGCCTTGGTCCGAGGCGCGGAGAACCTCCACGGCGGTGCGCATGGCGGGCATGGTGGTGGTGAGCAGGGCGGAGAGGCAGACGAGCTGGGCCTGATGCTCGCGGGCGGCGATGACGAATTTTTCCGGCGGGACGTTGGTGCCGAGATCGACGATGCCGAAGTTGGCGCCCTTGAGCATCATGGAAACGAGGTTCTTGCCGATATCGTGGAGGTCGCCTGCGACGGTGCCGATGATGGCGGTGTATTTCGGCTTGATGCCGGCTTCGGCGAGCAGCGGCTCTAACAGAATCATGCATTCTTTCATCGCACGGGCGGCGATGAGCATCTCGGGGACGAAGACCTCGTTGTTTTTGAATTTCTCGCCGACGGCGGCCATGCCGGGGACGAGGCCGCTTTCGACGATGACAAGCGGGTTGATGCCTTGATCGAGGAGGGCGCGGGTGAGTTCGCGCGATTCGTTTTTCTTGCCTTTCTCGACGGCGATGGAGAGTTCGTGGAATTGGCTCATGGCGGGGTGGGGGATTGGCTTAGCGGATGGTGAGGGAACGGACCGGTGCGGCGAACTTGGCGGCGACGAGGGCGGCGGCACTCAGGAAGATGGCGGAAAAAATCCAGTCTCCGGCGAGGGTGCCGCGAAGGAAGGGAAGTCCGGCGGCGTAACAGGAGGCGAGACCGGCGGCGGTCTTGGGATAGGGCGCGCCGGCGATGTCGAGGCCGGCGAGCCAGACGCCGAAGTTGCTCACGGCGAAAAAGAAGAATGGTGTGACGAAGACGGCGGTGAGTTTAGGGATCCAGCCGCGGTCGCGCAGGGAAAGACCAGCAAGTCCGATGAGGAGGAACGCGACCCAATCGATGATGCGTGGCGCGTGGAATGCGGGGTATCCAGCCTGGAGGTTGAGGGCGATGTCGCTGAGGAAGGTGGCGAGAAACGGCACCCAAAGGGCATGGCGGCGACCGAGGTGGAAACCGCCGATTAGGGCGAAGGCACCGATCGGGGCCATGTTGGCCGGATGGGGCAGGAAGCGGAAGACGACGATGGAGATGACGAGTGTGGCGATGGCGGTCATGGCATTTCGAATGTGCCGGCATCATGATTCATCACCTTGGTCGCCGTATGGTGAAATGGCAGGAATTTTTGTTGAATCCCGCCTCAGGGGAGGAAGAGGTGATTGATATAACAATCTTCGAAATCCGGTTGCAGGTTGAGTTCAAGCACTTCGATTTCCTCTCGGAAATGCTCCATCGCATCGAGCGCGGAACGGTCCAACAAAGCGATGAGCGCGCCGGCGAGGGAGGTGTTTCCCACGACCCGGATCTGCGATGGATGTAAACCGGGGAGCATGCCGATGGCGATGGCGTGGGCGACGTCCACATGCATGCCGAAGCCACCGGCGAGCTCAACACGTTGAATGTCTGCTGCTGGGATGCCTGATGTTTCTAACAGGATCTCAATCCCTGCGGCGATGGCGGCCTTTGCCTGGAGGAGGTGGGCGATGTCCACTTCGCTGATGGAAACCGGGTTGTCCGCACCGATGCGGATCGCCAGGCCGTCATCACCGCGAAGCTTGAGGCAGTCCGGGAGGGATTCCCAATGATCGCGGTCCATGCGGCCGTTATCCATCAGAAGTCCCCCGGTGCGGGCGGTGGCGAGGAAATCCACATAGGCCGAGCCACAAATCCCCGTGGGCATGACCGGGTCTCCGATGGTTTCGAAATCAAGCCCGGACAGGCCGCCGCCTTCGAAGGCCGGTCCTGCGGCGGTGGCGCAGCCGAACAAGCGGCCATTCGCGCTGAGGACGATTTCACCATTGGTGCCGAGGTCCACCAAGAGCACCGGCGCGGGATCGAGAGTCATGCCCATCGCATGAATCCCGGCGGAGATATCCGCACCCAGATAGGAGGCCATGCTCGGCAGCAAGTGCAGCGGGAAGTTTCCCGGCATGCCAATTGATGTGACTGATGGGTCTGGGCATTTGTCGACCGCCGAGCACTCTGCCGAAACCGCGCGGAAATATTTCGCGGGGCAGACGGAGTTGGTG
>JALOTR010000401.1:0-738 GCA_025457805.1 Akkermansiaceae bacterium
CCGGTGGAACCCGAGGTGAAGATTGCATAAACCGGATCGCTTCCATATATGTTGAAATCATGAATCGATGCCTCGGTTTTGATGCTTTCAATCGCAATGACTTCCACCTGCGGAAAAACAGCACTCAGCGACGAACTGGTGATGACCGACTTGATACGTGCGGAATCGATCATCTGGGAGATCCGTGCTTCCGGGTATCCTGGGTCGAGTGGCACGTAGGCAGCACCGGATTTGATGATGCCGAGAAGGGCCACAATCAGATCGATCGAGCGATGGAAGCCCGCGCCGACATGGTCACCTTTGCCGATGTTGCGACTGCGCAATTCGGATGCAAGCGCCTGCGAGCGTTCGTTGAGTTCCCGATAGCTGCAGCGTTGCGCTCCCGCCACCAAGGCGGTGCCTTCCGGATTCCGGGTGGCATGAAATGTGAAGGCGTCCAGCCAATGCCCGCAAGCGGCGGATGCTTCGGGCCGGACTGCCGGAGAAGTGTGTGATTGTGGGGGGCACATCAGAATAACGGGGGAAATCGGGGTCGCTGGAATTTCTTCTGTTGCAGGCAATGTTGAAAGGTAAAAGATCAGTAATCTATTGCTTAAGATAGATTGATTGTCAGGCCGTTTTTAACTTGGGCGCTTCCGAATTTCTAACATGTTGCCCGCCGGATGGAATTACGTCATCACGTATTGCTTGGGGAACTCAAAAGTCTTGCAAGTCCTTATCAAAAGCGGCATCCCTTGC
>JALOTR010000401.1:745-4832 GCA_025457805.1 Akkermansiaceae bacterium
GGTTGGCTGGCTGACTTGCTGCATGTTCGCAGGGTCCGCGCCATTCGTTTTGGGACAAGAATACTCACCGCGGATCGAGGACCGTGTGGAGCCCGCCGATGTGTATCCGCCGGTGGTGGAAGACTCCGGTGAGAAGCGCGGAGGCTGGGAATTGGGCGCGGTGATTTCCGCGGCTTACGACGACAACATTTTCCTCAGCTCGGATGCGCCCGAGGCCGACATGGTTTATCGCCTCGCTCCATCGGTGGCCTACACCAAAGGCGACGCGAAGAATGGCGAAGGCTTTTTCATCAAAGGCGGTTATCGTCCCACGCTGGTGCTGTTTGGCAGCAATGGATCGGAAAACCGGGTGGACCACCAGGCGATCGCAGCAATGGGTTGGCAGGGCAAGGTGACTCGCCTGACCTACGAAGGAGCGGTGCAGAAGCTGGGCGACGCCACGGCGGATACCGGCAGGCAGACCGATCGCATTGAGTTTGAAAACGAAATCCGCGCGGCATGGATTGCCAGTGAGAAAGTGACCCTCGAACTCGCCGGCGGCCAACGCGAGGTGGATTATGCGGATCCGGGCTTCTTTGATACCAATGAGGTGTATGCCCAGACCGCAGTGAGATATACCTATTCTCCCAAGACCGAACTGGGATTGATCTATCAGATCGGTCGCTTCAAGGTGGATGGCACAGGTCCCCAGGATACCCAGCAGGTCACGGGCAACATCCAATGGCAGCCGCGCGAGAAGATCCGCGTGGACATCGAAGCAGGTGCGGAACACAGGAATTTCGACAACGGCTCCAGCACCAATCCCGTCCTTCAGGGGCGCATCGAGTGGAAGCCCCGCAAGGAAACGGATATCTATGTTTCCGCCTACATGAGGCAGGAGGCATCGGCGTTTTTTGCCGGACAGAACTATCAGGTCAATGGTGTGACTGCGGGTGTCTCGCAACGCCTCGGCAATGATTGGACCGTCAAACTCGAAGGCGGTTTGGACAAGAACACCTACGAACAGGTTTCCGGCACCGGCGGGGGAAATCGTGAGGACCAAATCTGGTTCGTCCGTCCCGCGCTGGTCCGCCGTCTCGGTGAGAAGTCCGATGTATCCTTGTTCTATCGGGTCTCGGAAAACAAATCCACGAACACCTCATTCGGATACGATCAGCAGATGATCGGTCTTGAATTCAATCATAAGTTTTAATCCCACCATGCAGTTCCATTTCATCAAACTCCTTCTGCTTGCCGCAGTCCTGTTAGGGATCACGGCACCCGTGCTTCCTGCCCAGGGAGAACGTTCCTCCGGCGTGATCGGCCGCATGGACAACGTGGAAATCCGCGTGTTCCGTGAAGATGATCTCACCACCCGCGGGCAGCTCTCGGCCGATGGCACGATTTCGATGCCGCTGATCGGCTCCGTGCGGATCGAAGGACTCACCACCGATCAGGCGGCGGCGGCCATCACCCGCAAGCTGGCGGATGGCTATTTGGTCAAACCGGAAGTCAGCGTCTCCATCGAAGCGCGCATCCGCAGAACGGTGACAGTGCTGGCCAGGCCCAGCGTCCCGGGGTTTTCGAGCTTCCCGCTCATCGACGTCTCACCCTTGTGGAAGCCGTGGGAATGGCGGGCGGCGTGACGCGCATCGCCAATGCCAAGAAAGTCACCCTCAAACGTGGCGGCACGGTGCGCACCATCAATTTGTCCGACATCACTTCCGGCAAGGGTGCGGATATTCCGTTGCAGGACGGTGACATGATCACCATTCCCGAAAGCCTGTTCTAACAACTCTCTCTTTGTCATCATGTCACTCTCCAAACCAAACGGCAACCCGCTCGCTCCCGTCGAGCCTGCTCTGCCAGCGCCTGTCGCGGCGGATCCCACCCTGTTTCTTCCGCGGGTGGAGTCCACCCAGATCCTCTCCATGCTGCTCCGGCGTTCATGGATGGTGATCGTTCCAGTGCTGCTCGGTGCAATCGCTCTGTATATCTTCGCGGGCAAACTGCCGAAAATGTATTCGTCCAATGGCTCGGTCTATGTCGGCAGCCAGGCACCCGTCGTGATGGACATCCGCGCGGTGGCTCCCGAAGAGACGCGCGACCTCGAACAAATGCGTTCTGTAGAACAAGGCCTCAGCGCCTCCACCTTGCTCAAGCGCGTGATCGATGCCAACGGACTGGCCAATGATCCCGAGTTCGCCGCTGGCAGCACGGGGGAGCAGGCTTTGGTGAATCAACTTGCCGATCGTGTGGAAGTCGGACTGCGCCGCGGCACGCGCATCATTGATATTTCCGTCAAGGATCCGAGCCCCGAACGTGCGAAGGCCCTCGTGGAATCGCTGGTGGCAGAGTATGAAAAATGGACCACCGAGCGGCAGTTGGCGATCACCCGTCAAGCGAGCGAAGGACTTGCCAAGGAAGCCGAGCGGCTTGCTGCGCGAGTCGCCGAGTCCGCCAAGGAGCTTCAGGAATTCCGCGAAACCCACCCGGTCCCCGGCCTTGAGGGATCGGGCGAGGGCAATCCGACCCGTGACGTGCTCGGCACGCTCAGCGCCCAACTCACCCAGGCCACGGGCGAGCGCCTGCGGCTGGAGGCGGAGTTTGAAACTTACTCGAAGTTTGATTCCTCCAATCCCGAGGCCCTTGCCGGCATCGAGAAAACTGAGCGTGGCAGCGAAGTGCTCGCCCAAGTCCGTGCCATCCAGCTCAAGGAAGCCGAATTCGCCCGGGTGAAAGAGCGCTATCTTTTCAAGCACCCTGTTTACAAAGAGGTGTCCAACGAAATCGCCACGCTCAAGACCAACCTCAGCGACACCGTTCGCGCCGCCGGCCAGGCCCTTGAACAACGCTACCGGATCGCCAAGGAAAACGAAACCAAGCTCGCCGCCGAAGTCGCGCAGGCCCGCAATGACGCCGTAGCCTCCGAGGGAATCCGCGAGCAATACCGCACGATGACCCGCAAGGCGGAAGGTGAGAGGAAGCTCTACGACTCGGTTTCCCTGCGCCTTCGTGAAACCAATCTGGCTGCCTCCGTCCCCGCATCGGTCCTTCGTTGGGAAGATACTCCGATGGTTCCGCTCAAGCCGAGCAGCCCGAACAAACTCATCTTCGCCATTGCCGGGGCCTTCGCCGGATTCCTGCTCGGAGCGCTGATTTTGATCATCGCCGAACTCAACGACCGCAAGGTCCGCAACGCCGCTGCCGCCGCCCGCGCCACCGGCACGCCGCTGCTGGCAAGCATCCCCGTGATTGAAAATCCTGGCGACGGCATGGTCCTGATGTCCGATCCGGCATCCGATGGCGCGGAAGCCTTCCGCCGCCTGCGCGTCGTGCTCGCCCCCCAACCGGGAGCGAAGACCGGCCGCACGGTGTTGTTTACCAGCGCGAAAGCCGGTGAAGGGAAATCCTTCTGCGCCCTCAATCACGCCACCTCCCTCGCCATGCAGGGCCATCGCACGCTGCTGCTCGATGCCGACCTCCGCGGCGTGGGCCTGAGCCGCGATTTCATCTCGGACTCTGCCAAGGAGTCCGGCCTCGGCGCCTACCTCTCCGGCCGCATCGAAGCCGCATCCGCCTGCTACGCCACTTCGCTGCCGAATCTCTACATCGTCTCTTCCGGCCCCATGCGCTCGGACGCGGCGGAATTGCTGGGTGGCACCCGTTTCCCCTCGCTGCTCGAAGACGCCTATCGCTGGTTCGACCGCGTGGTCATCGATTCCCCGCCGGTCCTCTCCGCCAGCGATGCGCTTTCGATTTCACGCTATGCCGACCGCTGCTGCCTGATCGTTCGCGAGGGCGGCAGCGACCGCCGCGAGCTGAAACGCGCCGCCGACCTTATCCGCTCGTCGGGCGGAAATCTCATCGGCTTCGTTTGGAACGAGTCGCGCAAAAACCAGCGCAACGAATCCCAAGTCGGCCCCGCCGTCCCGGCAAACCGCCCCGGACTGGGTGCTCCCCAACCAGTTGGCGCGACTTCTGCTAGATCCAAACCGTCCCTTTCTGTGATTTCAACTTTTGCCTAGATTTTCTCATGAATCCGATTCAACTTCGTGCGTTCCCCCGACATTTGCGAAGTGAATCTTGTTTTTTGATCATCCCCCCA
>JALOTR010000402.1 GCA_025457805.1 Akkermansiaceae bacterium
CCCGGTGCTGGCCGTCCCCCAGTCGGCATAACTCGCGGCAAAGGCGGCCTCGCCCGTGAGGGTTCCGCTGGATGTGGTCACGCCCAGTCCGAGGCCGGCCACACAGGCAAGAATGACGAGAACGGCGAGAAAACCTTCCGTGAGCATCGATCCGAATCCGACGAACTGCGCGTCGGTTTCACAGCGGAGTTGTTTTGAGGAAGTGCCGGAGGAAACCAGGCAATGGAAACCGGAGATCGCCCCGCAGGCGATGGTGATGAAGAGGAAGGGAAAAATCGGTGGCGCGCCCTCGGCGTGGCGGATCGGTTCGGCGACGATTTCCAGCGGCTGCCGGTCCGGCCCGAAGCCAAAGAGCCCGGCCACCACCAGGCCCACCACCACGAGCCCGAGGGCGGAGAGCAATTGCAGCGAGTTGATATAATCCCGCGGCTGCAAAAGGATCCACACCGGCAGCACCGAGGCCGCATAGGAATAGATCAACAACAATGCCACCCACACCAGCACCGGCAGATTTGCCATCGCGGAATTGAATGCGTGGAGCGGTCCCCAATCGCCGAACAAGACGCTGAGATACATGAGGACGAGCGTGAGCAAGGAGGGAATGGTGAGGGAAGCGCCCTTGTGATGCAGCCAGAAGCCGATCGCCATCGCGATGGGGATCTGAACCACGCAGGGAAAAATCGATGACGGGAACATCCGGAAGACGTTCGCAATCACGAGCCCGAAAATCGCCAGCACCACGGTGAGCGCCATGAAGAGAATCGATAGAAAAAGAATCCTCGTCCGCGGGCTGAGAACGCGCCCGGAAATGTCACCCACGGTCTGGCCACGGCTGCGCATGGAAACCACCAAGGAGCCAAAGTCATGCACTGCGCCGATGAGGATGGAGCCAAACAAGACCCACAGCAAGGCAGGCACCCATCCGTAGATTACGGCGAGCGCAGGACCGACGATCGGGCCGGTGCCGGCAATTGAAGTGAAGTGGTGGCCGAATACGACGCCCTTGGAAGTGGGAACGTAGTCCTCGCCATCCTCGAATTCCATGGACGGCGGCTGGCGCAAGGGATCGAGACGGAAAATTTTCCGCGCCAACCATCTGCCATAGGTGTGATAGGCGATGAGATAGAGAACCAGCGAACCGAGCGCAATGAGGAGTGTGACCATGGATTCCCGGCAAGCCCATCATGTTGGACGCCGTGATCAATGACGAATTGCCGGATTCGGGGAATCGATCGGGAAAAGATTTTCCTTTTCATGGATTCCCGCCTACGCCCCCCGGCGTGACCTGGCTGTTGCTCACCATCATTTCCGCCTTCCTGCTGGGCTTTTACGACTACTTCAAGAAGGTGGCGCTCAAGGACAATGCGGTGCTGCCGGTCTTGTTCGGCAGCGTGGCGGCGGGTTCGGCGCTTTGGCTGCCCTTCATGCTATGGTCCGCCGTGGCGCCGGACAGCCTGCCGTCGCCGGTGTTTCATGTGACCGACATCAGCGGGCGTGAGCATGGGCTCCTGTTGATCAAGGCTGCCTTGGTCGGCTTTTCGTGGTTGTGCGGTTATTATGGAATCAAATCGCTGCCACTGTCCATCGCCACCCCGATCCGCGCGACGGGGCCGCTGTGGACGATTTCCTTTGCGGTGATTTTGTTTGGCGAGTCCCCCACCCCGAAGCAGTGGCTGGGCGTGGCGGTGATTCTGGGTTCCTTCTTCGCCTTCACATTCGTAGGCAAACGCGAGGGCATTCATTTCCACCGCAACAAGTCGGTGTTTTTCATGATCGCCGCCACTCTCTCAGGCGCGGCATCTTCCTTGTATGACAAATATCTTCTGCAAAACTCGGCACTCTCACCCACCGAGGTGCAGTCGTGGTTCACGATTTACACGACCTTGTTGCTCGTGCCTGCGATGGTGTTCTGGCTGCGTTTGAAACATCGCGATCCGTTTCACTGGCATTGGGCGATCCCGGTCATCGGGATCACCCTGCTGGCAGCGGATATTCTTTATTTCACCGCCATCGCCCAGCCGGACGCACTCATCTCGCTGATCTCCCCGGTGCGCCGCGCCTCGGTGATTGTGTCATTCCTGTTAGGGATTTTCCTGTTCAAGGAAAAACACATCCGTTCCAAAGGCGCTTGTGTCATCGGGATCATCATTGGAGTGATCCTGCTTTCCTGAGCGGATTCAGCGGCGGTAATGGCGCGGTTGGTATCCCCCATAAGTGCGGGGATAGTAGGGACGCGGGGCATAGTAGCCGCCGTGATAGTAGCCGTGGTGGTGATTGTTGTTATTGGCAATCGCATAACCCGCCAGACCGGCAGCGGCGACGCCGGCCACAGCGACAGCGGGATCGACCGTCTGGACGGGGCGGCCGCTGGCATCGTAGGTCGTGACGCAGCTCACACTGGAAGCGGCGGCCACGAGCAATGCGACGAGTTTGAAAATTCCGGGGAATATGGATTTGGTCTTCACACCGGGAATGACGTCGCAAACCCGCGAATATTCAATCCTCTTTTGTGCCCCGGCTGGAGACGCGGGTGTTTCAAACGCGGCGGAGTTTGCCGCTGGCGGTGAGTTCGAGCGCGTCCACCTGCCGCACTTTGACCGGCACTTTGTAGGCCGAGAGGGATTTCCGGCACCAGAGGATGAGCGCGCGTGAGTCCAGTGCCTCGCCTTGTTTGAGAATCACATCCGCAACCGGCACGGTTCCGAGGACCTCGTGATGCAGTCCTTGGACGCGGCAACGGGCGACGGACGGATGTTTTTCCATCAGTGCTTCCACCTCCTCGGGGAACACTTTCATGCCACTCACATTGATCACGCTTTTTTTGCGTCCGCGGATGAACACACGGCCGGCGGCATCCATTTCCGCGAGATCGCCGGTGGCGAACCAGCCATCGACACAGACATCATCGAGCGGCTGCCATGGGGAGAGATAGGCATCAAACATCCCGGGACCCCTGATCCACAATTCGCCGATGCTTTCCGGCTTCACGGGCAGGCCTTCGTCGCCGCGCAATTCCACATCGAAAGCAGGAAGAGGCCGACCTACCGCGGTGGGCGCATCTGCGGCATCACCGGTGTTGAGAAGCGGCAGTCCGATCTCGATGATGCCGAATCCCTGCACGAGCGGTTTGGCAAAACGTTTTTGAAAAGCAGCCGCCACCGAAGCTGTTAGAGGCGCGGCGGTGCTGACGGCGAGCCGGAGGGAAGGCCATGAAAATCCGCTCTTGTCCGCTGCGAGCAGGGAGTAGTGGAAGGGCGATCCATAGATCACCGTGGCCTTGGTGCGTTCCGCAGTGGCGAGCACTTCCGTTGCCAGATGCGAGGTGCCGATGACGGTGCACGCGCCATGGTATAAATAGAGGATGATGGAAACCGCAAAATGGTGGGCCATGGGCAGCATCCAGAGGACCCGATCGCCGGGCCCGATGTGAAGGGCGGCGTTCGCGGCGGCGATGCGTTCTTCGAGTTTCACATGACTGAGGACGACCCCCTTGCTGCGGCCTGTGGTGCCCGAGCTGAAACGGATGAAAGCGGGATCGAGTTTGGCAAATGGAGTTTCATGATCCAGATGCCGGGCTTCCAATGGCAGCCACGCGGCAGTGCTTGAGGGTGCATGCGAAACAGCCTCGTCGCGCCGCCATTCCGTCGTGCTACCCAAGACCAATCCGCAGAGCGCGGTGCGTTCGATCAATTCCTCACGCTCGGGTCCGGCGAGTTCATCCGCCACAGGAACCAGACAAGCACCTGCTTTGAGAATGGCGAGAGCGAGGATGATGTATTCCACACCGTTTACACAAGCGAGGCCGATCCTTGGGTGGGAGGAATTTTCAAAACCGGGACACGATTTCAACCACTCGGCCATCCGCGATGATTGTTCGAGCAATTCGCCATAACTCATTTCCACATCATCGGCCACCAGCGCCCACCGTTCGGCCGACGCCCGCATGGCGATCTTTTCCACAATGTTCATGACGCCGGCAGGCTAGCGCGGGGATGGGGAATACCGCAAGCCTTGCTCATGCATCCGGCAAAGTCATCGGAAAGATATCATTCGGTGTGACTTCCCTTTTGAGGAGATCCACCG
>JALOTR010000403.1 GCA_025457805.1 Akkermansiaceae bacterium
TTCACCAGCGACCTGCTGCCGACCCTTGCCGCCATCACCGGACAACCGCTGCCGGACCGCCCGCTCGACGGCATTGATCTAACTGGCGTGCTTGACGGCACCCTGAGCACGCGTCCCTCACCGATGGCCTTCTGGGACTTCGACACCCGGCGGCTGATGGCCTCCGAACCGACACCCTACATCGATCCCGATTTGCAGAAAGGCACCACGCCGCTGGTGAAACGGAGTGGCGGCAAGGCCACGCGTGATTTCCTCAACTTCTGCTATCCTGAGGTCAACCAAGCCGATGTCCTCGGCCCCCGGTCCATCATCGAGGGCGACCACAAACTTGTCATCCGCGAGAAGAAGGGCGAGCCAAACATCGAGTTGTTCGATCTGAAAACCGATCCCTCCGAAAAATCCAACCTCATCGATCAACAACCCGAACTCGCCCGCAAGCTCCAAACCGACCTCCACAACTGGCAGGAATCCGTCATCAAAAGTCTAACAGGCGCAGACTACCACGACGCAAAATGAACATCCTCCTCCGCGCCGCCGCCGTTCTGTTTGCCTGCTGCCTCGCCCTGCCCGCGCAGGATGCGGCAGATTTGGAGTCCCCGTTCAAGACCCCGCCCGACGAGGCGCGGCCGTGGGTGTTCTGGTTCTGGATCAATGGCAACATCAGCCGCGAGGGCATCACCAAGGACCTCGAAGCGATGAAACGCGTAGGGATCGGCGGGGTGATCTGGATGGAGGTCAGCGGGCCGCGCTGGGCTCCCCGGGGACCGATCGAGGCGGGCAGCAAACAGTGGCACGACGCCATGCAGTGGGCCATCGCCGAGGCCGACCGCCTCGGGCTCGCCTTCACGCTGAGCGTGGACTTCGGCTATGGCAGCGGCGGTTCACACATCACTCCCGAGCTCTCTATGCAGATGCTGCTGTGGTCGGAAACCAAGATCCGGGGTGGCGGACCGGTGACCGTGAAACTGCCGCAGCCGAAGGTACCCACGGAGCCGCCGCTGGTCTGGCTGCACCCCGACGAAAAGATGCGGCCGGATGTCGCCGCCGCCATCGGGCGCGCCGATTCTTTCCGTGATGCCAGCGTCTTCGCCTACCCGTCATCGCAGGCAGAAAGCTCGCGCCTTTTCCGGTCTAACAACAAGGAGGACCCACTTCAAAACTACGACGGCCGCGGCTGGCTCACCGATCCGCCGCCATTGGCCGGAAACTCCAGAGCCATTCCGCTGGAATCCGGCAAAGTCGTCGATCTAACAGACAAGATGGACGCCTCCGGTGAACTGCGCTGGGACGCGCCGCCGGGCGAATGGACTGTCGTCCGCCTCGGCCACGCCACCAATCTCAAGATGACCCGGCCCGTGCCTTCCGCTGTGCTCGGCCTTGAAGCCGACCGCCTCCATCCGCGCGGCATCGACGCGCATTTCGACCACCGCCTCAAGCCGATACTCGATGCCGCCGGCGACAAGGCAGGTCGCACGCTTCAATACGTCCACATCGACAGTTGGGAAGCCTACGGCCAGAACTGGACCCGCGGATTCGCCAAGGAATTCAGGAAACGCCGCGGCTACGACATCACCCCGTGGCTGCCCGTTCTAACAGGCCACGCCGTCGGCAGTCTTGATCTCACCGAACGTTTCCTCCGCGACGTCCGCCGCACCGTCAGCGAGGTCACGCTGGCCAACTACATCGACCGCCTGCGCGAGCGCATCAAACCCTACAGCGTGAAATTTTCCACCGAACCCTACGGCCGCCTCTGCGTGAACACACTCGACTACGCCGCCCGAAGTGATTTCCCCATCGCCGAGTTCTGGACCGAGCGCGAGCTCAAGGATCGCACTGATGACAACCGCTTTCCCGACTTCCATCCCTACTGGTATCAATCGATGAAGGGACTCGCCTCGGTGGCCAACACCTATGGCAAGCCGCGCGTCGGCGCCGAGGCCTTCACCGGCTGCCGCGGCTGGATCGACCACCCTTACCTCATCAAAGGCATGGGCGACGAGGCGTTCAGCGAGGGGATCAACCACTTTATCATCCACCTTTCCGCCCATCAGGCCTACGATGACATGAAACCGGGCCTGACGCACAGCCGCTGGGGCCAGCACTTCAACCGCCACCAGACGTGGTGGGAGTTCAGCAAGCCATGGTTCGACTACATCGCCCGCTGCCAGTTCCTCCTCCAACAGGGACGCCGCGTCGTGGACGTCGCCTGTCTCTATCAGGAAGGCGCTCCACTCAACTTCAATGATATCAACTTCGAACTGCCGCCGGGCCATGATCATGATTTCTGCTCCGAGGAAATCGCGCTGCGGATGATCTTCTCCGACGGCCGCATCCACCTGCCCACCGGCGTGAGCTACCGCTATCTCGTGCTGCCGATCAACGGACGGCTGACGATGAAGCTCGCGCGCAAGGTCGAGGAGCTGCGCAAACAAGGTGCCGCCATCTTCCTCCAAGCCCCGATCACCGGCACACCTGGACTCGAAGGCTATCCCAAAGCCGACGAAGTCGTTAGAAAGCTCGCCGCCGCTTGGCCGCTGCTGCCGCAGGGCGGATGGAACGAGGTTTTCGCGAAGGACCAGATCACGCCCGATTTCGAGGGCGGGGGGGTGAAATGGATTCACCGCCGGACCGGCGGCACCGACATCTACTTTGTCGCAAACACCCGGCCCGAACCGCTGGAGCGCGAGTGTATCTTCCGCGTCACGGGAAAGACCGCCGAGTTATGGGATCCGGAAACCGGGGAAATCCATGCCCTCCCGAGTGCGGCCCACGACGCCGGCCGCACGCGGGTGAAGCTTCGTTTTGGTCCCGAGCAAAGCTGGTTCGTCGTCTTCCGCGACACGCCCGCCACCTACCGCTCGACACAAAACCCCTTCGCGGAATGGAAACCGCTTCAACAGATTCAGGGCGGATGGAGCCTGAGCTTCGACGCTGATTGGGGAACCAAGGAAATCCTCAAGCTCAACCAACTCGCCTCCTGGTCCGATCACTCCGACCCGCTGGTTCGATACTACTCCGGCACCGCCACCTATCAGAAAACCTTCGAACTGGCCGATGCGACACTCGCTGAAGGCAAGACTCCGCTGCGCCTTGATCTCGGGCAGGTCGAGGTCGTCGCCCGCGTCAGGCTCAACGGTCACGACTGCGGCATCGCCTGGAAGCCGCCCTATCAGGTCGATGTCACCGGAGCGCTGCGACCCGGATCTAACACCTTGGAAATCGAGGTCGCCAACACATGGAACAACCGCCTCATCGGCGATGAACAGCTTCCCCTCGACTCAAGATGGAAGGACCGCGAAACCCTGCTCGAATGGCCAGAATGGTTCAAGAAGGGCCAACGCGCGCCCGGTGGACGGTTCACCTTCACCACCAACCGCCACTACACCAAGAACAGCCCGCTCCAACCCGCCGGCCTGCTCGGCCCGGTGCGCATTGTATCCCCGCAATGAGCGAATCAACCGAATCAACCAACTCACGATGAAACTCCGCCCACTCCTCCTCTGTTTTCTCTGGCTGATCAAGCCGGTCATGGCCGAGGAAACAGCAAATCCCGAACCTGCCCCGGTGCGGGATAAAGCTGCCTTTGAACAAGCCGCCGTCGGAAATTGGAAGGAAGTCTTTTCCGATCTCTGCACCGGCGATTGGCAGAAGCAGTGGTTTCTCGATGGCGGGGTGGGCACCGTCACGACCGGGCCGGAGGGCATGACCCTGACTGCGGGGCCCGAGTTCGGGAACGACGCCCACCACATGGTGCTGTGGACCAAGCAGAGCTTCGAAGGGGATTTGAAAATCGAATACGACTACACCCGAACGGATAAAGAAACCCGCTGCGTCAACATCCTCTACATCCAGGCGACGGGCATTGGCAAAGGGCCGTATGCTCGGGACATCTCGCGGTGGAACGAACTCCGCAAGGTCCCGGCGATGGCGACCTACTTCAACCACATGCACGCTTATCACATCAGCTATGCTGCCTTCCCCAACTCGGGCGAGAACCGCGTTTCCTACCTCCGGGCCCGGCGTTACCTGCCGGAGGGAGACGGACTCAAGGGCACCGAAATGGCACCGGAC
>JALOTR010000404.1 GCA_025457805.1 Akkermansiaceae bacterium
CGTGTATTGATCAATCTCGCTGGAGTTGGCGGTGGTGGTGGAGTTGGCTCCGGTGGGTGTGGTTGCCGGACTCGCGCCGGGCAGTGTGCTTGGGTTGTAAAGGTCCCAGTAGGCTTTGGGCGCGTTGAAGGGGAGATGGGGTTTGAAGAAACCGACGGCAAGACAGAAGCGGGTGCCGTCATCGGCGAACTCACGCAGTTTCCCGATGGCTGCCTGCGCCATCTGACCGTCCGGGTAAGCCTCGTCAGGAAGGCTCTGGCCGTTGCCGCTGACGCCGATTTCCCAAGCAGGCGAAACATTGGCGGTGCGGCCGGTGCCATCTGCATAAGCGAAAAGTGGATATCGCTGGGCACCCCACTTGTCGTGATCGTAAAGGATTTCGTTCCACGAAAAGCGCATGTCGGCGCTGGTGGCGGAACTACGGCCTATATCGTAGTTGTTAGCCGGGGAATTCCAACGGAAGCCGTCAGGCTCGTGGCTGACCTTGCCGATTGAAACAGTGCGCCAGCCGTTGCGACGCAGCAGATCCGCCCAGCTTTCCGGCTGTGCGGGCAGGGTGGACGGCATTTGGGTTTCGAAGGCGTTGTTGCCATCGGTGGCGGTAGTGGGCCGCAGGCCGGTCATCAGGGCGTAGCGCGATGCTCCGCAAGTGGGGACGGCGACGTAGTGGTTGCGGAACATGCGGCCTTGGCTGGCGAGGGAGTCCATGTGCGGGGTGTGCATGTGGGTTTCCCCATAACAACGGAGTTCGGGTCGCAAGTCGTCCACCGCGATGAAGAGCACGTTGGGCGGAGCCGCAGCGAAGGCGAAGGTGGCGAACGCACAGAGGAAGATGAGCGGACGGATCATGGGTTCTTCGGGTAGATGGCGAAGCCGTTGAGGAGGAGGAAACGATCGACGCCATTCCAGTCGATGGCGCGCAGCCGGATGGTGAGTGGCGAGCTGCCGTCGTGGTCGATTGGGAAATCAAGCGTCGGGATTTGGGAGTTGTGGATGAAGGTGGTATTGAGTCCGGCAGACCCCAGCGCCGTTGGTTCGACCGCAGCGCGCGTCAAGCCGCCGACTTGGGCCTCAATGAGGTTAGGAGTGGTGTTGTTGATGCCCTGCGCGAATCCAAGTGCGCTGCAGGTGAGGGTATCGAGATGCCACGAACGGAAACGGTAGTCTCCCGCTGCGAGTCCGCTGATTTTGATATCAATCACTCCTTTGCGCGTGGTGATGAAATCGGACACGAGAAATGACAATGAGGTATCTCCACCGGGGATGGCGCGGGTGCTGTCACCATTGGCTCCGCGAAACTCGAAGTTTGAGCTATCAGGTTGAGAGATCGTGATTTGATGATTGCCGACGATTTTTGTGTATGAGCTGGAGTTCGCAGACTGTGTCGTCGAACCGGAGATAGTCCGGAACATCGATTGGCTGGGCGCACCAAGCGTGTCGCTGCGGTTGAAATCCACGCCCAGCAAGGGTGGAGTTGTGGGCGGGCTGGTGTTTTCCCCCATGCGTTGGTAGCCGACGCCGTCATGCCATACCCGCCAACTGCTGGTGCCGACGAGGTTGTTATCAATGAACACATCCACAGCAGCACCGCCGGCTACGGTGACTTGTCCGAGATTCACGCCAAAGAGATTTTGGAGAAATCCACCACTGCCATCAGAGGCTTGTCGGATTTTCACCGGAGTGGTGAAGACCAGGTCTGCGGCGTTGCTCACACTGGCGGTATTGGTGCCGGGACGGGAGTGGCCTGCAAGCGGGGCACTGTAAGTGGTGAGCGAGCCGGCATTGAGCCCGGCGGAGATACCCCAGTTCTGGGTGGTGCTTACGACTTGTTCCCAGAAGAAGGCCCAGATCGTGTAAGTGCCATCGGGCATGCCGGTGAGACGGGTGGTGATTTGTGGGAAATCGCCCGAATTTGCCACGGACTGCAACAAACTATCGTTGATGCCGAAATCATTCGCTCCGGAGCGCGCGACCCATTGGGTGTTGTTCGCGGTCGCGCTGTTGGCGGTGGTGTTCAACCAAGTGGTGTTCGATGGATTGCTGGTAAGGAAGGTATTGCCGCCGGTGACCGTGGAGGCATCCACATAAGTGATCGCGCCACTTTGCGTCGGCTCAGGAACCGAATCGACGGGCACCGGGCCGCAAGTGATGCGGATGTTGGAGAAGCTGGCTTGAGTGGCGTTCAAATTGCCATCCATCTGGAAAGCGATACTGTCAAATGCATAACTCGAAGCTGTTAGATTGATGAGGTTCTGCGATGTCCGGTAAGTGGTGCCGCTGGTAAATTGAACCGCGACGTCGAGCTTGTTGACATTGCGGGCGATGGTGAGCGTGAACTGGATCGGAACATTCGCCGGGACGGTGGTGCCTGCGGCGGGGATCGGCCCGAGGATGGTGGAGGCTGCTGTGTCGAAGGGCTGGGTGCCGGTGCCATTGGCGGCGGCGATGCTGGTGGCGGCGGTGGCCGGAGCGCTCGCCCAGATGCCGGTATAGCCAGTGGCCACGCCCGCCGCGATCGGGTTGGCGGAGTCGAACACGCCGATGTGAAAGCCCTCACCGATGAGCGGCGCATTGAATGTGACCGAACCGGAGAGGCGGAGGTATTGACCGTTTGTTAGAGTCGTAGGGTTGATAGGGGCGGCGATGATGTCGCCATCGGCATCAGTGGTGACCGGTGAAGCCGTCGCCGCGGTGCCACCCGAAAATCCTGCATTGCCCGCGAGGGTGACCCAGCCGCTGGCATCCGCTGAAGGGTGAAGCGGATCGGAGAGATAACCGAGTGAGACAAGGAATGCATCGGTTTTGAAAAGCGTGTCCCGGTAGCCATAAAACGGGCCGCTGCTATCATTGGGGACATCGTAGTTGAAGAAGCTGTGTGGCTGGCCTTGGTAGAGGTGGAGATCGCAGCGCAAACCCATGGACTCCATGGCAGCGCGGTAGTTTTCCCCGACGGAGACCGGAACGAGGTTGTCGCTGGTGCCGAGGAAAAAACAGGTGGGCGGCGCGGTGCCCGTGATGTTGTGCAGTGGCGAGATGCTTTGCCAATAGGCTTGCACCGTGGTGTGGCCGTAGCCGCCGGGTCCGTTGTCCACGACCGGATTGTAGAGCACCAAGGCGTTAGGTTTTGAACTGATGGTTAGATTTTCACTTGGCTCGTCATACGCCGTGAGCGTGGCGGTGGCTGCTGCGACATGGCCGCCTGCCGAGCCACCGCCAGCGGCGATCCGGTTCGGATCCACCCCGAGTGCAGCCGCATTCTGCCGGACGTAGCGGATGGCGGATTTTCCATCCTTCACACATTCCTGAGGGGTGGTACCGTGGAGGTCTCTCACCCGGTATTCCGCCGAGATGGCGACCATGCCGCGCGAGGCGAGGTATTCGCACTGTGGATGGAAATGGCTGGCCGAGCCATCGACCCAGCCGCCGCCGAAGAAATAGACAATGGCCGGTCGCTGGTGGGACGGCTTGTGGCCCGGTGGTGTGAAGACATGCAGGTTCAGCGTGACGGCTCCGCCGGTGCTGTTGATCGTTTGCTTGAACGGCACGATCTGATCGGGCGTGAAACCCGGGATGTCATAGGCACGGACGACGGGTGCCAGAAACAGCAGCAGGCAAATCAGGATGTGTGGGTTTCGCATGCCCATGGGTGGGGTGGTGGGTTTGGGTTCCAAAATGCCCCACCATTGCTGATAGGGAGAACCCTTTGGAGAGGATAGACCAAAAACGAAATCAAAGGCACCATGAATTTCCGGAATCTCATGAACCGATTGGCAGCGTCTCGGAAGACGGACGGAGCGACTCGAAGCTGGCGTTTTCCCTCTTGATCTGCTTTTCGGAATGACCGACGGCCTAGATGGAAAGACCGATGCGGCGCTCGACCATGTCCGCCTTGACGATGTCCTTGACCTTCTCCACGTGGTCTTCGCTGAGTTGCGAGATGTGGATGAGGCCGTCGATGTCACCGTCAAGGCTGACGAATGCAGAATTCAAACGGCGTGTTTCTCAATGAGTCCCTGGCGGCGGATGTCGTCCTAGGCGGCTCAGACTTTTTTCGCCCGGAC
>JALOTR010000405.1 GCA_025457805.1 Akkermansiaceae bacterium
TGATGCGCCATTTCCAGATGCCGACGACGAGGAGAAAATAGACGATGACGTAGCCAACCAAGTAGATGAGACCGGAGGAGTTCATGGGAGGGGATGGGAGGAAGCTGGTCGGGCTAGACTGGCGTGGCGACGGTTGGTCACTGCCGGTGGGGTCTTTCACTAACCTTTGACGTGGAGGGGCTCGGGGCACTTTAAGAGATGTGGTGAATCCCATTTCAGCAGCCACGTGGTTTTGGAAAGCGCTTCGCGGAAACAGCGTAACGTTCGCCGTGCTGCTCGCGTGCGCGCTGTTGGGAGTGTCGGTTTTGCGCCTCGTGACAGAAGGCCTCTATGCGGTGGGCACGCCGTGGTGGCTGGTGCTGATCATCCCTTCGGTGTTGATCGGCGTGCTCGCGAAGAAGGAAGCGGTGTGGATTCCGGACGAAGGGCTTCGCAGACGCTGGGCGCGCGGCCTGGTGATCGGCTCGGTGGTGCTGAGTGTGTTGATGGCATTTTTCAAACCGACGCCCGCGAGTCCGCCCGCCGATCAGGCCCGACAAAGCGCCTCTGACATCGCCGAACCGCCCGCCGCTCCCGCGTCCATCCGCCCGCGCGGTCCCTCGGGAAAGTGAATGCCGGCGGCCAGTGGCCGACCGCCAGAGCTGCATGGCCGCGAAAACTTCCAAGACGCATGCATTTTAGGATGCGTGCCTGGTCAGTGATGAATCAATCAAGGGACGGCACTGGCTTTGCGCTTGCGCGTGGAGGAAAAACCCGGTGAGGTCCACGTCCCGCTCGTAGCTGAGCGCGACTTTTTTCGCGTCGCCGGACTCAATTCGGAGACGTTTTCAGCACGGAAAATCGCGAAAGCATTCGCTGATTCTTCGATCAAGTTTTTTTCGCGAAATAAACCTTGCCGAGCATCGCTCGAGTGGTAGCTTTCGCGCCTTTTCCTCATTTCCCGACCTTCCATTCGCTATGCCGACCATCAATCAACTCGTACGCAAAGGACGCCGCAAGGTGAGCGCCAAGTCCAAATCCCCGGCCTTGGCGGGCAACCCCTTCCGCCGCGGCGTGTGCGTGCAGGTCATGACCCGCACCCCCAAGAAGCCCAACTCCGCCATCCGTAAGGTCGCGAAGGTCCGCCTCACCAACGGCAGCGAAGTCATTTCGTACATCCCGGACGAGGGCCACAACCTCCAGGAGCACTCGATCGTGCTCGTGCGCGGTGGTCGTGTGAAGGATTTGCCCGGTGTTCGTTACCACATCGTACGCGGCACCCTCGACGCCACCGGCGTCGAAAAACGTCGTCGCAGCCGTTCCAAATACGGCGTCAAGCGTCCGAAGGCCGCCAAGTAAACCTCAGTTCTTTTAACATCCTTTCGTCATGTCACGCCGCCACAGAGCAGATAAACGCCAAGTCGTCCCGGACATCCGCTACAACAGCCCGCTGGTAGCCCACCTCGTCAATGTCATCATGAAGAGCGGCAAGAAGAACCTCGCTCAGCGCATCGTCTACGGTGCCTTCGAGAAGGTCTCCGAGAAATTGGAGAAGGGTGATCCGGTCGATCTGCTCATCGGAGCGCTGGAAAACGCCCGCCCGCGTTTGGAAGTGAAGAGCCGCCGCGTCGGTGGCGCCACGTACCAAGTGCCGATCGAAATTTCTTACGAACGTCAGGAGAGTCTCGCGCTCCGCTGGATTGTGGACGCCGCCGGCTCCCGCAAAGGCATTCCGATGAAGGATGCTCTGGCCGCCGAGCTTGTTGATGCTTACAACAACACCGGTGCTGTCGTGAAGAAGAAGGAAGACACCCACAAGATGGCCCAGGCCAACCGCGCCTTCGCCCACCTCCGCTGGTAACCCGCTACGCCCGTTCGCTCTTCCGTCATGTCTACTGCTGCTCCCGCCATCACCATCGTCACCGACAAGTCGAAGGTCTCTTCGGTCAACTCGAAGGACCGTCCTTTCCCTCTGGAATGGACCCGCAACATCGGTATCGCCGCGCACATTGATGCGGGCAAGACCACGACGACTGAGCGTATTCTTTTCTACTCCGGTGCCGTCCATAAAATGGGCGAGGTGCATGAAGGCACCACGGTGACCGACTGGATGGAGCAGGAGCGCGAGCGCGGCATCACGATCACCGCCGCCGCCATCTCCTGCGCTTGGAATGCCTCTTGGGGCCCTTGGAAAGGCATCAAGCAGCGCGTGAACATCATCGACACGCCCGGACACGTGGACTTCACCGCCGAAGTCGAACGCTCTCTGCGCGTTCTCGACGGTGCCGTCGCTGTTTTCTGCGCCGTCGCCGGTGTGCAGCCCCAGTCCGAAACCGTCTGGCGCCAAGCCAATAAGTACCGCGTTCCCCGCATCGCGTTCATCAACAAGATGGACCGCACGGGTGCCAATTTCTTCCGCGCCGTCGATGAGATGCGTGAGAAGCTCAAGGCCAACGCCCACCCGCTCTTCCTCCCGATCGGCGCCGAGGAAAACTTCACGGGCCTGATCGATCTCGTTCAGCAGATCGCCTACATTTTCGACGACACCAAAGACATGCTCGGCATGAATCCGGTCACGACCGAGATTCCCGAGAACATGAAAGCGGACGCCAAGGCGTACCGCGAAAAACTCATCGAAGCCGTGTCTGACTTTGATGATGTCATCGCCGAAAAATATCTCGGTGGCGAAGAAATCAGCGTGCAGGAGCTCATGCTGGCCGTACGCAAAGCCACCATTTCGCTCAATTTCACCGGCGTCATTCCTGGATCTGCCTTCAAGCGCAAGGGCGTGCAACGTCTCCTCGATTGCGTCGTCAACTACCTCCCCAGTCCGATCGACGTTCCGCCGATGAAGGGTCAGGACAGCGACGGCAAGGAAGTCGACGCCGTCGTCGACGACAAAGCCAAGCTCGCCGGCCTCGCCTTCAAGCTCTGGAACGACCCCTTTGTCGGCCGGCTTGTTTTCTACCGTGTTTACACCGGCATCCTGAAAAAGGGCATGCCCCTGTACAACCCCCGCACCCGCCGCAGCGAACGCGTCTCCCGTCTCGTTCTCATGCGCGCCATCGAGCGCGAAGAAATCGACCTGGCTTACTCGGGCGACATCTGCGCCTTGGTCGGTGTTAAAGACGTCATCACCGGTGACACACTGTGCGACGAAGATTACGACATTCGCCTCGAGCCGCCGTCCTTCCCTGAGCCCGTCATCGCGATGTCGATCGAGCCCAACTCGAAGGCCGACCAGGAAAAGCTGGGCAACGCGCTCCAGCGCCTCGTCGCTGAAGATCCGACCCTGCGCGTCAAAACCGATCAAGACACGGGTCAGACCATTCTGGCCGGCATGGGCGAGCTTCACCTCGAAATCATCATCGACCGCATGAAACGCGAGTTCAAGGTCGAGGCCACTTCCGGCAAGCCGCAGATCGCCTACCGCGAAACGATCACTGCTCCCTCGGAAGCCGAAGGAAAATTCATCCGTCAGTCCGGCGGCAAAGGCCAGTACGGTCACGTCGTCGTCAAGATCGAGCCCAACGAGAAGGGCAAGGGCGTCGAAGTCATCAACGAAACCGTCGGTGGCTCCATCCCCAAGGAATTCATCAAGCCCTCCACGGAAGGTATTCTCGAAGCCTGCAACAATGGTGTGGTCGCCGGCTATCCGGTGGTCGATGCCATCGTGCGCATTGTCGACGGCTCGTTCCACGAAGTCGACTCCTCGGAAATGGCGTTTAAGATGGCGGGCATTTTCGCCTTCAAGGAAGCCATGAAGAAGGCCAGCCCGATCCTCCTCGAACCCATCATGGGCGTCGAAGTCACCACGCCTGAGGAATACCAAGGCGACCTCATGGGCGACATCAACCGCCGTCGCGGCCAGATCCAGGGCATGGAAAACAAAGCCGGTGCCTGCATCATCTCCGCGCATGTGCCGCTCGAGCTGCTCTTCGGCTATGTCACGGACATCCGCTCCCTCTCCAAGGGCCGTGCCTCCGCCTCGATCACTCCCTCTCACTTCTCGCAGGTCCCGAATTCCTCTCTCCAGAAGATTGTCGAAAGCTCTGTGAAGGCTCCGGCCCGCACCTAA
>JALOTR010000406.1 GCA_025457805.1 Akkermansiaceae bacterium
GTGATCGGCAGCAAGGCCAAGGCGGCGGTGTTGAAGAAGGAACTTCAGCAAGCCGGCGTGCCGGAAGAACGGGCGGTAGATTTCCATTGCCCGATCGGCTTGGACTTCGGCAGCAACGATCCGCACGAGATTCGCTGAGCATCGCAGCGCAGCTTCTAACAATCCGTGGCTAGTCAGATCATCGCCAGTTCCTGCAGGATCTTTTCTGCATAATGATAGGTCAGATGCCTGCGGTGCATCGGTGAACCTTGAGGATCCTCGAATTGATGATCGAAGGGCACCTGCTCGTTGATGGCCATGTGCACGGCCTTGGCGGAGGGGAGTTCGGGGAAAATCAATTGCACGGGTTTCACGGTGGCGGCGGTGATGGTGAGGACCATCCTGCCGCTGTCCGGACAAAGCGTGCCGACCAGCAACACTGAAGACCGGCCACTGGCAGTAAGGGAAAAACGACGCAGTGTGTAATATTTTCGAAGGGCCGAAGCGGGAATCCAGATGCTGCGGAGCAATTCGCCCGGAGCAAGGGCGGATTGGTGATTTCCCGTGATGAAGTCGATCACCGGAATTTCCCGTGGAGACCCGTGGCGAGGCCACAAGGTGCACACGCCTTCCAGCGCAGCCGTGAGTGAAATCATCGCCCCGGCCGGGAGAGCTGCGGAGGTGTTGTCGCCATTCCATGACTTGGAAGAGGCGAGCAGGGAACGGCAGCATTCTTTCAAAAGCGGCGCGGCGATCCAATCGTGCGGTGCAATGAAATCGTGCAATTCGCTGATCGCGCAAGTCGCGCCGATTTCCAATCCCTCCGCAGACGCGGTCAGCGAGGGCCAGTTGAAGCCCTTGAGATCGGTCAGCTTCGAGATGTCAGGTTGTGGTTCCGAAAACAACCAAGTGCCGCCAGCCAGCCAGGAATCGCCTGCCTGCCAGCTCCGAACAGAGTCGGATTCGACGAGGTGGGACAATTCTTTGACGGTATTCAGGTCCATGGCGGGAATGGGTTAGTTGCGAAACATCGGGACCCACAACGCAGGGGGCGTGCCATGATGCGTGGGAGGACGCAAAATCCGCAATTTGGGATGAAACAAAATCGTTGCTTGCCGACCGGCGCCTCCCGTTTTGGGGAAAGCTCCCTGCATTGCGTAAATTCCACGTAAATCCGGGAAATCCCATTGACCCATCACGGCCGAGGCAGGGAAGGTGATTCGGAATCGGAGAAATGAAATCCCGGCGATTTTCCAAGAAATTTTCCGAAGTCGTGTCTCCCCAATTGAAACCTCAGGCAAGCCCCATCCTCAAACCGATGAAAACCCTCACTGCCACCTTCAGCGCGCTCGCTGCTGCCACACTCTGCGCCACCGCCGCGCCCAACCCGATGGCCCGCATCGAGGCGGAGATGCGCGACCGCCAATTCGGCAAAGCCGCCACCCTCGCCGATGAAGCAATCGCCGCAAAGGACCCTGCCGCCGATCAAGCACTCTTCCTTAAAGCCACCGCCTTGTTTCAGGAAAAAAAGTTCACCGCAGCAGAGACGGCGGCTGACAAGCTTATCGCGGAGTTTCCAGATTCGATCTGGCGTCACAAAGCGGCCTTTCTCAAGGCGCAGGCGTTGATTGAGGAGAAAAAATTTGCCGCAGCGGCCGCGATTTACAGCGCCGAATCCGCACGCCTCCTTGCTCCGGAGCGGAAGCAGGAACTGGTGGGCGAGATTCTGCGATTTGCGGCCAAACTCGAAGCCAAGCCTGATCCCACGGTTCCGGATGCGCCGCAGCCGGATTTTGCCAAAGCCTGCTCCCTCTACACCAAGGCGCTTGCGATGGAACTGCCGCGCGATTTTCGCGATGACATCCTATTCCGCAAGGCCCGCGCCCTGCAACAATCGGGCAATGCACCGGAGGCGATCCGCGACTACCAGGCTTATCTCACCGAATACGATCCGCTCTGGACCGGGCCCGCAGGATCTGGCGCGGCGCGGCCGCAAATGACGAATCCGCCACCTGCCGGCAAGCATGTCGCCATGGCACGTTTCCGCCTCGCCGAGTCGTTTCATCAATCCGGCAACCCGGATGCCGCCCGCATGGAGTCGGAGGATCTCTTGAAATTGATAGATGCCGCCAAACTCACCCTCACGACAGAGATAGAGAAGAAACTCCCCGATGAAATCCGCTGGCTGCATGTGCAAACCTACTTTGCCGCCCAACCCGCCCTGCTTGAGCGCAGCCAAAATGTCATCGGCCAGCAAATGGCGCCCACGCAAAACACCGCCGCCTTCATCGGCAATACCGGCGGACTTCCGACCACGGATGTCCAGTTGTTCCGGCTCTCCCACGGTGATCTCGATCAGGCCCTCAAAGCTTGCCGGACATATATCAACGCCCATCCCAGCGGCAGCAGGGCGGTGAGAGCGGCGTGGATGATCGCCGAAGCCTTGCAAACAGAAGGCCGCGCGGATGATGCGATCGTCGCTTACCGTGATTTCATCGCCGCCAAAGGCTTCAGCCTGCCCGAAGGCGATGCCGCCACCGCAATGGATGAGGAACTCCGCGCCGCCCCTGCCACCCACCTTGCAAACCTGAAAATGCGCGCCCTGTTCCGCATCGGCCAGATTCTCGCCAGCCAGAAAAGATACGAACAAGCCATCGCCACGTGGCAGAGTTATGTCAAAGAACACCCGAACGGTCCCGAGTGGTCGGAGAGCCAGAATTCCATCATCAATGCGGAGTTCCAAATGGGACTCGACGCTCTCACCGGCAAGCAGGAACAACTTGCCATGCAGCGCTTCGATGAATTCCTGCGCTCCCATCCGCTCGACGAACGCGCCCCGCGCATCCTCTATCTCTTCGGAGCCATGCATGAGGCCAAGGCGCTTGACCTCGAAGACACCAAAGCCCCCGCGCAGGACATCAAGGCGAGTTTTGCCAAGGCAATCGAGGAATGGGCCAAGCTGGTCAGCAAATATCCCGAAAGCGCGGAAGCCCGCGCCGCCTTGTTGAAAAGCGGATCCCTCCTTGAGGAAAAACTCGGCGAGTTTGAAAAAGCCCTCAAGCTCTATCAGAAAGTCGTCAATGAACGCGGAGACAACGAGGCCCAAGCCGCGATTGACCGCCTCACGCAGAAAAGCCTCTCGCTTTCGGCGGAGCGCGTTTTCCGCACCAACGAGACGCCCAAGCTGCGCCTCAAGGTGCGCAACATCGAACAATGCGAGGTGCGAGTTTATAAAATCGACCTTCAAGCCTACTTCCGGAAAATCCATGATATCACCGGGGTCGAAGGGCTCGATGTCTCACTCATCCAGCCCGACAAGTCATGGACATTCAAGCCGGACGCTTATGCCAAATACAAACCGCTGGAACAGGAGGTTGAGATCCCATTCACCGGCAACGATGCCGGTGCCTTCGTGGTCAGCATGGGTGATGAAGATTGGGAATCGACCGTGCTGGTCCTGCGTTCGGATCTGGAAGTGATGGTAAAATCCAGCCGCCGCGAGGTGCTGGCATTCGTGCAGGACATGCTCACCGGAAAACCAGCGGCGGGTGTCGAGTTGTTGGTCAGCAATGGAAGCTCCGTCGCCGCCACCGGGAAAACCGGCAACGATGGGGTGTTCAAGACTTCGCTGGATGCCCTCAAGGATCTTGGCGACGTGCGCGTCTTTGCCCTGAGATCCAATCATGCCGCCTCCTTCAACCTTTCACTTTCCGGACTGCAACTCTCTTCCGGTCTCAAATCCAAGGGATATTTGTACACCGACCGTCCCGCCTATCTCCCCGGCGAAACCGTCAACATGCGCGGTGTTCTGCGCGATGTGAAAAACGGCGAATATGCCATCCCGGAAAATTCGGAATTCACCATCCGTTTCACCGATCCACAAGCGCGTCTCCTCTCCGAACAAAACGTCAAACTTGGCAAGTTCGGGACCTTCAACGCATCCCTCTCATTGCCTGCGCAGGCAGCCATCGGCACTTATACCATGACTGCCACCCAGGAACAAAAAGGCCGCGAACCTCTTCACTTCCAGGGGAACTTCGAAGTCCGCGAGTTCAAACTCGAAAAAATCAAA
>JALOTR010000407.1 GCA_025457805.1 Akkermansiaceae bacterium
CTGGATGCGCCCGGAAGGAGAGCGGAGATAGACATCGAGATCCCCACGGCGTTGTGTTTGAATGGAGATGGAAAATTTCATCTCCTCCACATTTCCATTGAAGCCGGAAACGGGCACGGATCTCACGGTATAACTCTTGCGGCCATCCGGAATGCCGGTGGGACGCGTGTTGGAGAATGTCTTGGTGACCTTTTCCAAGCCGAGTGCCGCATCGGACATCGACTGCGAGGAGGCGTTGAGCGCATAGACTCCCGCCACGGCGACATCGCCTGAGACGAGTATTCCTCCAAGATAATATTCCTCCGTATCCGCATCCCAGACAAATACAGGGCCGCCGCTGTTGCCGCCCCCAGTGGACACATTCTGAAACAAATGATACGGCGCCCGGATGTTGCTCGCCGCATTGGAAAACCAATCCGTGTTGTGCTGGTAGCCATAGCCGGCCGTGCCGGTGTAATCCACCCGGCTGGGATAGCCCACGATGTTTTTCCAGCGGTTCGACTTCAAGACCCCGGCACCATCGCTCCACCAGCCGGCCGCCGGACCAAAGGATGAGTCCGTGTAGAGAATGGTGAAATCATATGCATACGCCTGCGAGGAAGCGGTGCCATAGGCATCCACGTTGGTGGAGTAGCCCGTAAAATATCGGAAACCGCGCGGTGAGGCCCCGTTTTCCGAATCGGGTGTCTCACTGCTGTGATAGCCTTGATGAAATACATACTCGGTCGCCCAAACGCCATCTTCATACAACACATGACCGCATGAATAGACCAGCTTGGAATCCCGCGTGATGACGCCGCTTCCACGATACCATCCTCCGTTCACCTCGCTTTGAATGTAGCCCGTGGAGTCATCGAAGTAGCCCACCTTGGAATAAACGACCTGTGCGGATCCCGGGTGGCAGGCCAGCGGGAACGGTAAGCACCAAAAACAAAGGCGGTAAAACGCTTTCATGAAACTAAGGGTGGTGATGCCGTTGCTTCACCTGGATCCATGCCTCGCCCCTGTGAATCAACAGCCCGGAATTCAACGAACTCCAACGGCCTGTGTCGAATCAAAAGAACCCCACGGCGCGGCTTCACCGCCACTCTCGCCAGCGGCGCCATGGGCAAACGCAGCGCATCCCTCCGCATCGAATGCACCGACGACGAAGAGAACCCCTCCGATATCCGGCTCTGCGGCATCGGCAAGTGCTGCGCCCGAAGGCGGCAGAATTGCCAAGCTCCCCCGCCGTTTCGCCCGCCCGGAGTGGACCCGCCACCCGGACGGACTCAGGCTGATGGGCGCGCGGCTCTTGATTTTTCGTGCCCTACCCGCAAATTCCTGCTTTCACTCCCGCGCCCGCCGATTTTCCCCACACCCATGTCCACCGAGCTGACACGCAATTTCTCCATCATCGCCCACATCGACCACGGGAAAACCACGCTTTCCGACCGTCTGATGGGGGCTACCAACACCGTTGCGCAGCGGGATGAAAAAGCCCAGTTGCTCGATGCGATGGATCTGGAGCGCGAAAAAGGCATCACCATCAAGTCCCACCCGGTCGCCATGGAATACCAGGCCAAGGACGGCAAAACCTACAAACTCAACCTGCTCGATACCCCGGGTCACGTCGATTTCTCCTACGAAGTCGCCCGCTCGCTCGCCGCTTGCGAAGGTGCTATCCTGATGGTGGACGCCGCCCAGGGCGTGGAGGCCCAGACGGTGGCAAACCTCCACCTCGCCCACGCCCAGAACCTGGTCATCATCCCGGTCCTCAACAAGATCGACCTCCCGGCGGCCGATGTGCCCAAGTGCAAGAAGCAGCTTGAGGACATCCTCGCGATCCCCGCCGAGGACGCGATTCCCGCTTCCGCCAAGGCGGGCATTGGCATTGTGGAAATCCTGGAAGCCATCGTCGCCCGCGTGCCGGCTCCGGTGGAAAATCCCGACAAGCTGCTCCGTTGTTCGGTTTTCGATTCGATTTATGATACCTACCGCGGCGTTGTTTCCTACGTGCGCGTCTTTTCCGGATCTGTTAGAAAAGGCCAGCGCGTGAGGCTGATGCACACCAACAAGACGTATGAGGTCAAGGAAGTCGGTGTGTTCACCCCGAAAATGAACGCCCGCGAAAAACTCGTCGCAGGGGATGTCGGCTATGTCATCGCCAACATGAAATCCGCCGACGAGGCGAAAATCGGAGACACCATCACCGACAACACCCACCCATGCCCAGAGCCGCTGCCCGGGTACAAGGAAATCCAGCCGATGGTTTTCTCCGGCATCTATCCGGTCGATTCATCCGACTACGAGGCGCTCAAAGCCGCCATGGGCAAGCTCCAGATCAACGACGCTGCATTCACTTATTCCTCGGAAAGCTCCACCGCGCTTGGGTTTGGATTCCGCTGCGGATTCCTCGGCCTGCTCCACATGGAAATCATCCAGGAACGACTCCGCCGCGAGTTCAACATGGATGTCATTTCCACCTATCCGTCCGTGATCTATCAGGTCAGCATGACCGACGGAACAGAAGTCATTGTGGACAACCCGACCCTCTTCCCGGAGCCGCAGGGCATTCAGGAAATCCGCGAGCCGATCGTGAATGTGTATATCATGGTCCCCGGCGAATACATCGGCGACATGATGCAGCTTGTTCTCGAAAAACGCGGCGAGGTTACCAATACCGAGACCATCGATGACATGCGCGTCATGCTTTCCTGCGTGCTGCCGCTTTCGGAAATCCTCGTGGATTTCAATGACAAGCTCAAGTCCATGACCCGCGGTTATGGTTCCATGGATTACGAGCATTCCGGCTATCGCCCCGCGAAAATGGTCAAGATGGACATGCTCATCGCCGGCGATCCGGTGGAGGCGTTTTCCACCATCGTCCACCGCGACAAGGCGGAATCCTACGGTCGCGTGCTTGCCGGGAAGCTCAAGGAAGTCATCCCGTCCCATCTTTTCGTTGTCGCCATCCAGGCTGCCGTCGGCGGAAAAATTGTCGCCCGCGAATCCATTTCCGCCATGCGCAAAAACGTCACCGCCAAGTGCTACGGCGGAGATATCACACGCAAACGCAAACTTCTGGAGAAACAGAAGGAAGGCAAAAAGAAGATGAAGATGTTCGGCAAAGTCAACATCCCCCAAGACGCCTTCATCAAAGTGCTCAAGAGCGGCGATTAACCGCTTCCACCCCTGACCATGTCCGAGTCACCCCGCATCGACAAATGGCTGTGGGCAGTCCGGTTTTTCAAAACCCGGGGCATCGCCGCGGAAATGTGCGCCATGGGAAAAGTCAAACGCGCCGGCCACACTCTCAAGGCAGGCTCCACCCCGCATCCCGGCGATCTGATTGACATCCCATTTCCCGAGGGACCTGGCGTGCGAACCATCCGGGTTCTATCCATCCTCCAAAAACGTGTGGGCGCTCCGGAAGCGCGCGAATGTTATGAAGAGCTGACCCCACCCGATGTGTTCGAAGCCCAGAAAAACTGGCACACCGCCCGCCTCGAAAACCCCGGTGGCCGACCCACAAAAAAAGACCGTCGGGACATTGATCGCATCCACGGTTTCTGGGATTGGAAAAACCCATAAACCGCCTCGGAACGCATCCCACTCGTCTATCAAATTGAGAGAGACACATTATGTCAGAAAGATACTTGCCCGCCGGTTTGCGCTCTATTTGGCCAACCGAGTTTAGCTCGCTTTCCCTTCCATCGGGATTGAGAACCACCCGCAGGCAGTATAGCTCCCTTTGGATTGTCTCTCTTTTGCCCTCCTCAGGTTGGGATGGAGTGCGTCGAATCGGGACTCCCGGCAAGTTGATCGGTTTATCACCGATCACGAGGCACGAAGCCGAGATTCCTCAACATCTGATTGCGGAAAGACGAGTTACAGATAGTGGACAGCCAAGAATGGCTGCGGATTTGGATTCCTATTCAATCCCCTTCCGCAAGTCCCGCGCGGTCCATATCAGATCCGCCGCAGCCCCTGCCCGCCCTCGCATCTTCCGCGCACCGCTCTTGCGCTTCGCTCCGAAGCGATCGCGACAACGCTCAAACAAATCATTC
>JALOTR010000408.1 GCA_025457805.1 Akkermansiaceae bacterium
GCCGCCTTGCCGTGGAGCAAACGGTCGAGTTGGGCGGCAGCTTCATAACCGATGCGCCGCACCGGGATATCCACTCCGCTGATAGGTGGATGCACCACCCGGCCCAGCAGATCCTCCGTTTCCAGACTGAGAATCGCCACCTCCTCGGGCACCAGCACGCCGAGCTCCGTGCAGGCCATGGCCAAGTGGCGGCAAATGCCGGTCGCCCAACCGATGATGCCCACCGGTTTTGGCAGCGCCTCGATCCAGCGCCGGAGGTCGTTCTGCCGCGCCGCCATCCCGGCCTTCGCGCCGAGCCGTGCCGATGGCTGATAGATCCCGGCCCCCTTTCCGGCCTCCGCCATCACACTCCGGAATGCCTCGGTCCAGAAGTCGAGAAACGGGCGCTCGGGTTCACCACAGAAAACGATGTTTCGGATTCCTTTCTCGTGCAGGTGCGCCACGGCCATCCGAACCACCGCCTTCGCATCGCTGGTCACTCGCGGGAAATCGATCCCCTCACGGCGCGAGCCGGAAACGTTCACCACTGGCAAACCGAGCGCCCGCAGTTTGGCAGCGAGCCGCCGGGTCTGCACGGCGGCGATCATTCCGTCGCCAGTCCACCCACGCGGCACTTCGGTGCTTTCGTCCGGCTCGCCCGGCTGCATTTCCAGCAGCCACGGACCATGCTCCTGCGCATATTGCCACACCCCCTCGATGATCCCGCGACCATACTCGTTCCAAGCCGGGACCAACAACACGATCCGCGGCGGCGAGGTGCGGGCGGGCTTCTTTGGGGAAGGCTTGATTGACGGAGCCATGTGGCTTTTTGCACATGCCCGGCGGGACATCACAAGATAAAATGGCGCAAAATCATAATATTCATGCGGATTATCGCATTGCCGGATCACATGAAAACCACTACGGGTTCTTTCGATCCTAGGATGACCGGAGTCACGGTCCTGCAGCAAAAACCCGCCTTGAAAGTTCTCGCGCTCTGTCCGCGATATCCAGCTTCTTTAACATGGTTCTCATTTTACCCTTTTTCAGACGACTGTTGTTCGCCTTGTCGTCCTCCTTTATCTCCTGCACGGCCTTCGCCGAAATTCCGAAGCCTGCCACCGAGTTGGATGGTCTGATAGGCCACCGCTTCCTCACTCTCAATACGATCGTCCGCGTGCGACAGGTCGAGGTCACCCGCGACACCGCTCATGGTCCCGACGAATCTGCCGTCCACACGCCCGCCGAGGCCCGAACCTTCCGCGAGGCCATCGAAAAGGCCTGGCCGGGCGCGCGCATCACCTGGGCTTTCAGCTGGCTCGCCCTCCATGACCCCCGCGAGAGCTACCGGGAACTGCGCGAACTCGTCGTCAGCTATCAGAAAAAATTCGGCGATGAAATCACCTTCATCCCCGGAGCTTACTTCTCCAACATGTATAACTCCCGCGATCAGGTGAACCGCGATCTTCATGAGGGACTGAAACGCGTTTCCGAGATCGTCGGAAATGGCTATCGGCCGAAGAGCGTGGTTGCTGGTTTTCTATCAGCCGACAACCTGCGCTATCTTGCGGAAAAGGAGGGCATCCATGTTTGCCAAGGCAACATCTGGAGCCAATACGCGGTCGATAACGGCGATGGCGAAGGTTCGATTTGCTACCCATACTATCCGTCCCGCGAGCACTTCTGCAAACCGTCCCGGGGACCGGAGGATTTCATCGACTGCGTGAACCTCGACGGCTGGACCGTCGATTTCCTTTGCGCGCGCCTTCCCGGCGCGAAGACCGTCGACGGGGAACGCTGGCGCAGCCGTCAGGGTGTCGGGCCAATCGAAACGTTGCTGGACATGGGCACCGAGCGCGGTCTGAAGGCGATGATGGCCACCACCGCCTCGCATTTCGACGACGGCTTCCAGCGCAACGGCTTCGCCTGGGTGACCTGCGGTTGGGAGATGAGCCTGGTCGAGGCCCGCAAAATCTATGGCTACGGCGGACGCAACGGCATGGATGGCCTGCATCTGTGCCTTACCGAAATCCGCAAGCGCTGGCCCGATGCGGAACTCATCACCCAAGGCGAGTTCGGTGAACGGTGGCGGGCACAGTTCAAGAACAACGACAAGCTCGACTATCAGTTCAAGCACCGCGGTTGCGGAATCCGCGCCTCGGAAGCGGACAAAGAGATCCGCTGGTTCATGAACCGGGATTTCCGCCTCGCGCTGCTGCGGAACTGGAAGGAAAACGACACGCCAAAGGTGATTGATTTCACCCGCTACGATCTCCCGGCCAAGGAACCCGCCGACCCCGAGCCCGGCCAGCAATCGCGGAACTGGAGTTTGTTGAACCGGATCAATCAGAAAGGCACCCGTCCGCAGGATAAACCCGTCTTGCTAACAGAATTGACGCAGGAAGAACAGACTCTCATCAGGCAACACTACCCGGAGCTCTTCGCTTCAGAGACAAAAGGCGAGTAGCCGGACGTGATGCGAAGCGTAAAGCGACAATACATCCATCATGAAACGCAGAACCTTTATCACCACCGCCACCGGAGTCGCTGCGAGCACGGTGTTTCCGCAGTTCGCCATTGGCAAGCCGGGCAAGTCGGCGAACAGCAAGCTCAACATCGCGTTCATCGGCTCGGGCGGATGGATCGCCCAACAGCCCTACAACCAAGGATGCTCCGAGGAAAACCTCGTCGCGTTCTGCGATGTGGACCGCAACCTCAGCGCGGCGAACATGAAGAACTGGCAGACCACGCAACCGTTCTTCGACGACTTCCGCGTGATGCTCGACAAGATGCACAAGGAGATCGACGCGGTGGTCGTTTCCACGCCGGATCACACGCACTTCGCGGCCACACTGGCGGCGATGGAGCGCGGCATCCACGTTTACACCCAGAAGCCGCTCGTCCATAACATCTGGCAATGCCGGACTCTGGTGAAGGCCAAGGAACGCTACAAAGTGGTGACCCAAATGGGCAATCAGGGACACGCGGGCGACGGCATCCGCCAGTCGGTCGAGGCGGTCCGGGCCGGAGTGATCGGTAATGTCAGCCAGGTCTTCTGCAGTAATGGCGGGCCGGAATTGGGTGGCGATCATTTCGCCAATCCCACCACTATGCCACCGCCGTCCTCGCCCGTGCCTGCCGGTCTCGCATGGGACCTGTGGCTCGGCCCGGCGGCGAAGCGGGATTTTTATGCCGATTACCTCCCGAAGAAGTGGCGTGCGTTCTGGGATTTCGGACTCGGCATGTTAGGCGACTTTGGCTGCCACACCTTTGATACACCGGTTTGGGCACTTGATCTCGATCCGCCCACCGTGGTCGAATGCCTCCAACGCGAAAAATCGCTCGATGGCGTGATCCCCGCCGGCAGCCACCTCCGGTTTCATTTTCCGGCCAAGGGTGACCGCGGACGGGTGACGCTCGATTGGTTCGATGGTCCGCAGGACTGGACCAAAGTCGGGCGCATTGATCAATACGGTGCCGAGCACGCCGCACACCTGGGCCGTGCCTGCTGGCTGGTCGGGTCCAAGGGCATGCTTGGTTGCGGCACCCATGCCGGAGTACCGCTCATTCTGCCGGATGATGTGCGCGAGGGGTGGAAAACGAATCCCCCGGCACCAACCATCGCTCGCGTCGCGGGCGGGCCGTTCCGCGAGTGGCTGCGTGCGATCAAGGGCGAAGGCCCGGAACCTGGATCCAATTTCGACTACGCCGCCAGGCTGACCGAGATCATTTTGTTAGGTGTGCTGGCCCAGCGCTTTAACACGCGCATCGAATGGGATGCCAAGGCCGGTCGCATCACCAACCACCTTGAGCTGAACGCATTCGTCAAGGAGCCGGTCCGGGAAGGCTGGAGCTCCGGTGAGGACTTGTGAGAAAATGGAGGATATGCAATCGCCTATATGAAACCGGAAACCCTTGATGTATCCATCGCCCGCCGTCGCTTTCTCCAGTCATTGAGCACGAGCTGTGTCGCACTCTCGCTGCCTCCGCTCCGCGCGGCCGGCGGCCCCGGACCCGCTGCGGGCGACGACTCGTTTGATTCATTGTCCCGCGACCTTCTTCGCGACTG
>JALOTR010000409.1 GCA_025457805.1 Akkermansiaceae bacterium
TCTTCCTGTTCTACAAGGAGGCGATCCACAACGTGCTCAAGCACTCCCACGCCAACAGCGTCTCCATCCGCCTCTGGGATGAGGATGACAAGCTGGCCCTGGAAATTCTCGACAACGGCGTAGGCATCCCTGCCCACAAGAATGGCGACTCCACTCCCACCACCGTCAACAAGCTCGAAGACCGTGCCCGCGTCCTCGAGGGCTCGCTTCAAATCGCTTCATCCAGTGAAACAGGGACGCGGGTGCGCCTCCTGGTCAAACGCTCCCATCTCACCACACACCCAGCCATGTCATGATCGCCCAAGTCAAAGCCACCACCATCTGGATCCTGGAGGATCACGAAGTCTTCGCCAAACAAATCCGCCGCCTCATCGGCTCGGAGGAAGGATTGGAATGCCCCCATCACTTCACTAGCGCGGCGGACCTCTATGACAAACTCAAGTTCTCCAACGAGCGCCCGGACCTGCTCCTGCTCGACTTGGGCCTCCCCCGCCGGGACGGCTTGGAAGTGCTCAACGACATCCGCACCTTGATGCCGGAGGTGAAAGTGCTCATCCTCACTTCTTTCGACGATCGCGAGAAAGTCTATCGCGCCATCTGCAATGGAGCTTCCGGATATCTCCTCAAAACGGCGGATCCGGATGAAATCATCAGCGGCATCCGCGATGTGATCCATGGGGCCTCGGCCCTCAGCAGCCCGATCGCCAAGATGATCCTCGAAGGGTTTGCGCGTTACGGCCCGGTCGAACGCATCGAGCCCCTCACCGGCCGCGAGGAAGATGTGCTTCGCTATCTCGTCAAAGGACTCATCAAAAAGGAAATCGCCGATCAGCTCGCCATTTCCCAGCACACCGTGGACATGCACCTGCGCTCCGTTTACCGGAAACTTCACGTGCGTTCCCAGACCGAGGCCGTCTCCAAGGCACTGCGCCAAGGCATCGTCTGAATGACATTTTCAGCGGATTGGAGTTCGCTAACAAAAAACCCCCGGTCCGTTCGCGGACCGGGGGTTTTTCATGAAAAACAATATTCTGATGGAACGGATCAGCCTTCCTTCTCTTCCTCGCCTGCGTCCACCGAGATGGTGACGGTGGCGACGACTTGCGGGTGAAGGCGCACGGTCACTTCGGTCTTGCCGGACTTCTTGACGGGCTTATCGAGCTCGATGGCGTGGCGATCGATGATGATGCCGGCTGCTTCGAATTCCTTGTGGATGTCCATGCTGGTGACGGAGCCGAATGCCTTGCCGCCTTGGCCGGTGGAAAGCGTGAACTTCGGCTTGAGCTTGGAGATCTTGGTGGCGATTTCCTGGAAGGCGACCAGTTCCTCGGCCTCGCGGCGGGCACGGGCGGTCTTGAGGGCTTCCACGTGGCGCAGGTTCGACTTGCTGGCTTCATAAGCCTTGCCTTGTGGGATCAGGAAATTGCGTGCATAGCCCGCGCGCACTTTGACGACGTCGGCTTCGGCACCAAGGCCTTCGATTTTTTCTTTGAGGATAACTTGTGCGTTGGCCATGGTGATGGGAGGTCAAAGGTTCGATTGGGGGCGGCGATTTAGGCTCCGCGCCAAAACGAGTCAAGAAGAATGCACCCGAAATCCCGTGCTTGTCCGTATTTTTCCGGGATCCGAAGTTCATGGCCCGGATATCGCACCGGGCCGGCAACCCGGGAAGGAGAGTTGCCGTCCGTCCGCCACCTGCTAGATTCGTGCATGCAATCGATCACCCGGCTGCGGGACCGCGCGGAAATGCTGACCCCGCCACTCCCATGGGACAAGGCCCGTTGGCGGGACAACGGCGGGCCCGTCGTCATCCTGCTGCACGGCCTCTGGCGCGGGCTGCGGGCCATGGAGCCGCTGGCGAGGGAGCTGCACCAAGCCGGGTTTTCCACCCTCAACCTGCCCTACCCTTCCACCCGGATGCCGATTCCAATGCTGGTCGGCCGCATCCGCGCCGAGTGCCGCGCCATCGAAGCCCGCGCCCCAGGGAGGCCGGTGCATTTCATCACCCACTCGCTGGGAGGAATCCTGCTGCGCTCGCTGCTGGCCGAGGACCCGGAAATGCCCGCCGCGAGGGTGGTCATGCTGGCCCCGCCGAACAGTGGCAGCGAAATTGTCGATTGGTCGCGGAGCCACCCCTTGATCCACCGCCTCCTCGGTCCGGCCGGGCGGGCGCTGGGCAGCGATGGCATCCCGGTCTCGTTGCCGCCATTTCCAAGCCGGATCGAAGCCGCCGTGATCATGGGTCGCCGCTGCACGGTTCCGCTCTTCAAGCACCTGCTCGATGAGGACAACGACGGGATTGTTTCCGCCGCCAAAGGCCGGATCGAGGGTTTGGAGCGATTCACGGTGATCGATGCGGACCACACGTTCATCCAGGTCCACCCGGAGGCCATCCGGCTCAGCCTGCGGTTTCTCCAATCCGGGGAATGGGACGAGGAATCGGCGGCCAACCACTGACCCGCTCAGTGCGGCAAAGGTTTTTTCTGAAACTCCTCGTCGCGCAGCTTTCGCAGGTATTCGAGATACTTTTGCTGGGCAACCAGATTGGGATCAGCCGCCGCGGGTTGCTCCTGGCCGTATTTTTTCCATGGACCATAAGGCACCTGGCCCGCCTCCACGAAGCGCCAGTGGACCTTTTGCCCCGACTTCACTCCCAGGTAGTCCCGGATCGCCGGGGAAATGTCGATGCCTGCAGCGCCATTCTGTTTGGTCTTGGGCGGCTTGTTTCCGAAGACGAATTCCCAGTCATCGGTTTCCCAGGGCCCGCAATCCTCCCACTGGCCATAACAACTGCGCCCATTGCGATAAATCTGGATCCAGCGCCCCTTGCAGACGGTTTTCCCCGGCTCGGGACGCATCCGGGAAAACCACGGAATCACCCGCGAGGCCTCAGGCTTGTGTTTCCCCCAACCTTGCACGTCGTTGTACGGCAGGGCGATGTAAAAGGGATTGAGCTTGGGCACGAATTTCTTCGGCCGGAACTCGCCAGTGGCATGGTTGGCGATGCGGTTGGCGGGATCCGGATCATCATAGCCGCCGAAATTGATCGACCATTTCTGATCCCACGAAGACTTGCAGTTCGGCGTGGGATTGCGGGCCGTCGGCTGCTCGCCGATCCAGAAAATGGTGCAGGTGACGTGGGTTTTCCACGGATAGAGGATGCGCGACGCAGGCGCCACCGGCCGGACCGGGTCCATCGGGCGGCTGCCGGTAGGAACCACCACTCTCGGCACCGCCGGTTTGGCGGATGGCGTCTGGCCAAGTGCCAAGGGCGCCACGGTCAGCACAACCGGGACGATCCATTTCCACAACATGGCTTGGAGGGGGCTTCGAACCATAACGACAGTCCAGCGTCGCAACCGGAAGGGTTACGACGCTGGGAGATTGGATCGAATTTCCGCTCCGGCGCAAGCGAAAGCTGGAAATCCAAGGCGTATCGGCTGCCCGGATCAGCGACGGCGACGCAAGAGCAGCAAGCCGGACAGGGCCGCAAGTCCAACCGAGGCCGGCTCCGGCACCACATTCCAGGACACGACATCCTGGCGACCTGCGCTCGTGAGATAGACCAGGCTCGCCGGGGCAAACGAATTCGCATTGAGCAAATAGCTGTTTGCCAGTGCGGCGATGGAGTCACCCGCGGGCGTGGTGATGCGCACGTTGCCGGTCAGCGCGGATGGGCTCGACAAGGTTTCCGATGTCGTTTCCCAAATCGCCCACTGCACCGCAGCCGCATGCTCGTTGGTTTGGCTCGATGCGAGATAACCACCAATCAAACGGGCGATGGTGTCATAATTGGCAAGCGTGCCCGGATTCTGAATGTCATACACCAAGGTCTCGCCATAGGAGAGGCTCTCCAATGGCTCGACGCAGAAGGCATCGAACTCGGTAAACCGCAGGACACCGGATTCATAATCCTGAACAAAAGCACCATCATCGAGGGTGCCATTGACAGACAGTCCGGGGGAAACATCCACCAAAGTGGCGGACAAGGTTTGGGATTTCGCATTCGCAGCAGCAAGCGCTGCCACAATCGAGATCGCACAGATC
>JALOTR010000410.1 GCA_025457805.1 Akkermansiaceae bacterium
CCCGGCGATGGTCACGCGGCGCTCCTGCATGGCTTCCAACAAGGCAGACTGGGTTTTGGGCGGCGTGCGGTTGATTTCATCCGCGAGAAGCAGATTGGTGAACACCGGCCCCGGCCGATAGCGGAACTCCATGCGCCCCTGATGCTCGTGAATCACCTCCGAGCCGAGGATGTCCGCCGGCATCAGGTCCGGAGTGAACTGGATGCGCTTGAAATCCACACCCAGCACCCGGGCGATCGATTGCACCAACAAGGTCTTCGCCAACCCGGGCACCCCGATCAGCAAACAATGGCCATTGGCATACAAGGATGCCACCAGCCCGGTGACAATTTCCTGCTGACCGACAATCGCCTTCGAAAGCTCGGCCAGGATCGCACCGGACACGCGGGCGACGGAGTTGATATCATTCATCTCGGAACTCATGCGGAATAGGGGATGGAAAATGAAAACCGGATGACTCCCCGGCTTCGTTGAACGACACACTGAACATTCGAGTGAGCCTTACAAGGAAGAACAACTCCGCCCGAGGAGTGCATTGTTTGACATAAAAACAAAAAACCCTCCCCGCACGGAGCGGGGAGGGTGAATGATGAAAATGGGTAACTCGACCCAACAGACTTATTTCGAAACCCCTGCGCGAAGGAATCCTTTGCCGGCAAGTCCCTCGCCAGCATTCAGGCGGAAGGTTTTCAGGACATAACCTGCCGATGGCGTTCCGGAAATCGGGGCGACCTCGCTGACCGCGCTGTTCCAGCTTACGAGATCGGTGCTGCCTTCGATGCGATAGATGACATTGTCGATTTCAGCAACGAGATCCGGGCCGTCGGTGGAAAACTCCACGCCATTGCGGACTTCAAGCGTCAGGGTGAGGTCGGGGATGTTGTCGCTGTCTGCGTCCACAGTCTGGACCACACGTTGACCCGAGTCCGAGGCATCGGCGGGATTGCCACCGAAGGCGAATTCTTCAAGGTTGCTGGCGGAGTCACCATCGGGATCGGCCGAGGTCAGGAGATCCGCCGGATCGGTGAGGGATGGGAACGAAGCCAACCAGGTTTGGAATGGGCTGGCACTTGCAAGGCTGATGGTCCCGGTGGAGCTGATGGAAATCGTGGTGACGAATGTGGTGCCACCGGCAACTCCTGTCGGGCTGGCGTCAACTGTGGTTGCGAGCAAACGTTGCAGATCGAGATAAGTGGCGGAGGTGGACTTGCCGAAGTTTTGTTGCACGCCGCCGGAGATGTTATCAAATGCCGGGCCGGGAACCGGATTCCATGTGGACCAGCTGTTGTTCCACTCCACTGGTTTTGTGGCTTGGACGAGAACGGTGCTCTTGTCCGGCTCTGCCAACAGGGTGGCAAGCATGGTTTCCATTCCGGTGTATTTGGTGCCCACCGAGCCGAGCGCCGCGCTGACATAGAAATTGGCGGGGATCAGATCGCCTTCCTTGGGGAATGAGGCGGGTTGGGTAAGATAGAAGGTCCGGGAAGGATCGCCATTGACCGGTGGAGTGCCGAAGGCGCCGCTGGGACTGTCCGAGTTGAGATTTCCGAAGGCTCCGCAGTAAAGGTCCGTCCGCGAATACCAATTGGCACCGAAGGTTGCGGCCAAGGTATTGCCGATGTTGCCGATGTTGCCAGTGACCAGCCCGTCCCGCAAATCCGTGCCTGATCCAAGACGATAGAACACATTCTTGCCGGAACCTTCGCCGGATGTTGCTTGGAAACCAAGGACGACATCCCCATCGTTGAAGATGAATGGTGCACGGCGTGCCTTGATGGTGCCGTCGCTGCCGATATAAATGGTCGATACATATTCACCGCCACCTACCACACCCGCAGGGCTGGCACCGGTATTGGTGGGAAGGACGCGCTGCACATCCAGATAGGTTTCCGGCGTGCTCTTGCCGAAGTTTTGCTGGATGCCACCCGTGATGGTGGTGAAGGCCGCGCCTGGAACGGGATTCCATGCGCTCCAACCGTTCGACCACTCCACAGGTTTGGCGGCTTGATCAAGGACGGCGCTGGTATCAGCCCCCGCGTCCAGGGTGACTACGATGGTTTCCATCCCTGCAAATGAATTGCCTGCGGAGCCGAGTGCGCCGCTGGTGAATGAGTTCTCGCTGAAGATCTCGCCACCGCGGGGATGGGGTGCGGCTTTGGAAAGATAGACGGTTCGCGAAGGGTCGCCATTGACAGGTGGCTCACCGAACGCACCGGTGGGATTGAGGATGTTGAGATTTCCGAAGGCTCCACAGTAGAGGTCGCTGCGGGTGTACCAGTTTGCTCCGAAGGTGGCGGTAAGCGTGCTGTTGATATTGCCGAGGGTGCCGGAAATCGTGCCATCACGCAAGGCGGTGCCGGAGCCGATGCGGAAGAAGACGTTTTTGGTGGAGCCGGTTCCCGCAGTGGCTTGGAAGCCAAGAATGACATCGCCGTCATTGAAGACGAATGGCGCGGCGCAAGCCATTCCGGCCGTCGTGGCAACGATTGAAGTTATAACTAAGAGTCGTTTCATCGGTCGTGGTTTTGTTGGTGTTTCGAGAGAATGCTTCCTGTGAAGTGAGGGAAGGTTCTGTCATGATTTCCGGCCTCATCAACAGGCTCGGCGTGACGTTAATGTCACGGTCGCGGGATCGGGCATTCCTAACAAAAAACCGCCGGCACCCAGGTGCCGGCGGTTGATGAAACAGATGATCTTGAGACGTGTGGGGTCAGCGTGCGCCGAGTCCGGTAACACTGATATCAAACGGATTTTCGTTGGCGTCGTTGCTGCGGATGCGGATGAAAGCGTTCCGGGTTCCTTTTACGGTAGGCTTGAAGACCACAGTGAAAGTCGTGCTGCCACCGGGTGGCAGGCTCTTTTTCAAGGGTTGGGTGATGACGAAGTCCTTGAGGTGGGGGCCTGCCTTGGCGACAGACAGGTTGAGGAGATTCGCACCTCCGGTGTTGCGGATGAGGAAGGACTTCGTGATGCTGGAGCGCTTGAGTTTCACGGTGCCGAAGCTCTTGCGGGTGCGGCCATCCACGAGGGGGCTTGTGGAGGGTTGGAACACATCGATTTCCGGCTTGCTGGCGGTGGCAGTCCCCTCGAGATTGATCTCAAAGGGATTTTCATCCGCATCGTTGCTGGAGACCCTGAGTTGGGCGGCGCGGGTGCCTGCGGCGCCTGGCTTGAAGATCACCGTGAAGGTGGTGGTGGCTCCGGGTGCGAGGCTTGTGGCGAGCGGCGGCGTGACGATGAAGTCTGCGGCATGCGTTCCGGACTTGAGTATGCCAAGGCTCTTGAGCTCACCCGTCCCACGATTGGCAATCACATAGGTGAAGGTGGCGCTTGATTTTCCCACTTCGATCGATCCGAAGCTTCTTTTCCCGCTGTTGTCGATCAGGGATGAGCCCGCCGGTTGTTGGAGATCGATTTCAGGTGCTGAAACGATCGCCGTGTTTTGCACGAAGATGGCCCCGGTGCGGGTGATGGCGACGGTTGACTCATAGGTGCCACCGCCTTCCACGCCTTGCGGGTTGGCACCGGTGTTGGTGGTGAGGATGCGTTGGATGTCGAGGTAAGTGGCATCGGTGGTTTTACCGAAGTTCTGTTGGATTCCGCCGTTGAAGATATCAAATGCGGGGCCGAGACCTTGTCCGATGGATGGATTCCAGATGGACCAACTGTTATTCCATTCCACAGGCTTTGCGGTTTGGTCAAGGATGGCGGATTTGTCCGCTTCCGCTTCAAGTGCGGGAGTGGCATTCGCTCCGAGCAACATGTCTTCCATGCCGGCAAGTTTGGTGCCGGCGGAGCCGAGCGAGCCACTGACGTGGGTGCCGGCCGGGACCAAGGCGCCTTGGCCGGGGAGGGCCGTTGCCGCACCAATGTAGAAGGTCCGGGATGGATCACCATCGACAGGAGGCATGCCGAAGATGCCGGACGCGCTTTCGGAATTGAGATTGCCGATGACACCGAAATACAGGTCGGTGCGTGTATACCAATTGGCCCCGAAGACCTTGGTCAGCGTGGCACCAATATTGCCAACCTGACCGCGATTGGGAG
>JALOTR010000411.1 GCA_025457805.1 Akkermansiaceae bacterium
TCATCGGTATCGGCTTGTTCAACTCGATCATGTGGTCGAATATTTTTAGCCTCTCGATCCGTGGTCTCGGCAAAGACACCAGCCAGGGCAGTTCTCTCCTGGTGATGATGATCGTCGGCGGCGCGATCATGCCGCTCATCCAAGGCGCGTTGATGGATGCCTTCGGCGTGCGGGCCTCGCTCGCCATCGTCTTGGTCGGCTATGCCTACCTCGTTTATTTCGGCTTCTTCGGTGCCCGGGCTGACGACCCAACTTCGTATTCGGCCAAGTCTGTCGGCGCTGGTCACTGATGGTTTGAGCGTGCACGCCGATCAGCCCATCATTTCAAAAGCCATGGATCTCGCCTTGGAATCCCGGATCGTCATGACGCTCGATGCGGGCGGCACCAATCTCCGCTTCTCCGCGATGCGCGGTGGCAAGCCCGTTACCGAAACGGTCTCCCTGCCATCCAATGGTGATGATTTGAACAAATGTCTCACCAACATCGTGGAGGGCTTCACCCGGGTGAAAGCCCTTTGCTCGGAGACGCCGTGTGCGATCAGCTTCGCTTTTCCCGGTCCCGCCGACTATCCGAATGGCATCATCGGCGACCTTGGCAACCTCCCTGGTTTCCGCGGCGGCGTCGCCCTCGGGCCGATGCTTGAGGACCAATTCGACGTTCCCGTTTTCATCAACAACGACGGCGACCTCTTCGTCTATGGTGAGGCGATCGGTGGGCTGCTGCCTCATGTCAACGGGTTGTTAGAAAAAGCCGGCAGCCCGAAGCGTTACAAGAACCTTTTCGGCATCACGCTCGGCACCGGCTTCGGCGGCGGGATCGTCCGCGATGGAGAACTCTTCATAGGCGACAACTCGATGGCCGGAGAAGTCTGGCTCCTGCGCAACAAGTTGCATCCCGACATGAATGCCGAGGAAGGTGCCTGCATCCGCGCCGTGCGTCGTGTTTATTCCGAACTCTCCGGCACTCCCTTCGAGCAAGTCCCCGAACCCAAGGGACTCTTTGAAATCGCCAACGGCAAAAAGGCCGGCAACCAGTCCGCCGCCTTGAAAGCCTTTCGCCGGCTCGGTGAATCCGCCGGTGATGCACTCGGAAGCGCGCTCACCCTAATCGACGGCCTTGCCGTGATCGGCGGCGGTGTCTCCGGTGCCTGGCCACTCTTCCTGCCTGCGCTCGTCGATGAACTCAACAGCACCTACTCTGGGCCCGCAGGCAACAAGTTCCGGCGCCTCGCCTCCGCCGCATTCAATCTCGAAGACCCCGAGCAGCTTGATGTTTTCCTCAAAGGCGAAACCCGCACGATCAAGGTGCCCGGCAGCGAACGCACGCTGGCCTACGATCCGCTCCAGCGCGTCGGCATTGGCATGTCCCGTCTCGGCACCAGCGAAGCCGTTGCCATCGGTGCCTACGCTTTCGCACTTCAGAAACTAGGCCCTCAATAGCCCTACCTCCGAACCAACGTAGCCCATAATGAACTGCTCTTCTTTGATCTCTATCAAAATCGCCACCGCGCTATCTTTCCTCATTTCGCCGCTCCAAGCCCAGGTCGAGTATGTGGATCCCACGATCGGGGGCGTGGCGCTGATGCTGGTGCCCACCCGACCGCTCGTCCACCTGCCGAACAGCATGCTCCGCGTCTATCCGGTGCGCAAAGATCAGGTCGATCTCAAGATCAGCTCGTTCCCGCTGTCGATCGTCTCCCACCGCCACGGCGAGCTTTTTTCCATCATGCCCGGTGATACTGGCAGCCCGCAATTCTGGGATCAGGAAACCACCACGCCCTATTACTACTCAACCCTGTTCGTCGATTCCGGCATCCGCACCGAGTTCACGGCCACCGAGCGGGCCGGCTTCTATCGCTTCACCTTTCCAGAGGACCAAGCCACGCTTCACCTGAAGAACATCCTGCCCGGCACACTCAAGGTCGAGGGACTATCCGCCATCTCTGGCGAAGAGCGTTTCAAGGGCATGAAGGCCTTTATCTACGGCGAGTTCAACCAACCCGTAGAAACCGTGGTCACTCCTGGCGACATGATGAAACTCAAGGCCACCGCCAGCATCGGCACCATGGAGTTTCGCTACGGCCTATCATTTATCAGTGTCGAACAGGCTAAGACGAATCTCACCAAGGAAATCCCCGAGTGGGACTTCGAGGCGGTGAAAGCCGCCGGCAAGGACCGCTGGAACGAAGTGCTCGGCCAAATCGCCATCCAAGGCGGCACCGATGCCCAGAAGCGCGTTTTCTACACCTCCCTCTATCGCTCCTACGAGCGCATGGTCAATATCACCGAAGATGGTCAATACTATAGCGCCTACGATCATAAGGTCCACCAGGACGAGCGTCCGTTCTACATCGACAACTGGATCTGGGACAACTTCCGCTCGCTCCAACCGCTGCACACCATTCTCAATCCGGAAAAGGAGGCCGACCAGATCCAGTCCTACGTCCGCATGTATGAACAAAGCGGCTGGATGCCCTCGTTCTCCATTCTCTGGGGCGACAATCCCTGCATGAATGGCAACCACGCCGCCGCTTGGTTCGCCGACGCTTGGCAAAAGGGCATCCGAGATTTCGACCTGCCCAAAGCCTACGAAGGTCTACGGAAAAACTCGTTGGAAGCCACCCTGCTGCCATGGCGCAACGGCCCGAAATGCGCACTCGACGACTTCTATCACAAAAATGGCTACTTCCCGTCGCTCGCCGTGGGAGAAAAAGAAACCGAACCGCTTGTCCACGATTTCGAAAACCGCCAGTCCGTCGCCGTCACCCTCGGCAACGCCTACGACGACTGGTGCATCGCCCAACTCGCCAAAGCCCTCGACAAGCCGGAAGATACCAAGCTCTTCCTCGACCGCGCCGCCTTCTACAAGAATGTTTACAACACAGAAAAAGGCTTCGTCTGGCCCAAGGACAAGGACGGCAACTGGATCAAGGCCTTCGATCCCGAATGGAGCGGCGGCCAGGGCGGACGCGCCTACTTCGCGGAAAACAACGCCTATACCTATAATTGGGATGTGCTCCACGACTTCCAAGGTCTCATCGATCTGATGGGCGGTCCCAAAGCTGCCGAAAAGAAACTCGACGAACTTTTCACCAAACAAATCTCACGTCCGAAATTCGAGTTCTGGGCCAAGTTCCCCGACTCCACTGCACTCGTCGGCCAGTTCGTCATGGCCAACGAACCAAGTTTCAGCACGCCCTATCTCTACAACCACGTCGGCACGCCGTGGAAATCCCAGAAAATCCTCCGCACTTTGCTAGAGACATTCTTCCCGGACAACCTCCACGGCATCCCCGGCGACGAGGACGGCGGCGGCATGACCTCCTGGGTGGTCTTCTCCATGATGGGCTTCTATCCGGTCACCCCCGGCGTCCCGGTTTACACGCTAGGCAGTCCGGTTTTCGACGATGTTTCCATCAAGCTCGACAACAGCAAGACCTTCCGCCTCAGCGCTGCTAACAACTCCTGCGAAAACAAATACATACAATCCGCAAAACTCAACGGCAAGCCTCTCGACCGTCTGTGGTTCACCCACAGTGACCTCGTCAATGGTGGCCACTTGGAGTTGGAAATGGGCAACACCCCTAACCGCACGCTCGGAACCGCCAATCCTCCACCCTCCAGCCTGACGCTGGACACCGCTTCCTTGAAATGATAAAAAGACGATCCGTGACTTTGATGGAAATGGGTAGCAGGCTTGCTCTGACTCTGGCATTCTGCGTGACCTCAGTTGCCGCCGTTCAGCCGGCAATACCGATGAATGTCCTGTTCATCGTGGTCGATGATCTGCGCCCGGAACTCGGCTGTTATGGAGTGGATGAAGTCGTCTCGCCGCATATCGACCGCTTGGCGAAAAAAGGTATGCTCTGTCACAACGCCTATGCCCAATATCCGGTCTGCAATCCCAGTCGTTCATCGTTCCTCTCGGGAAAACGGCCCGATGAAATCGGCATCACCTCGAACACGCTCCCATTCCGCAAAGTCTTGCCCAACTTGGTCAGCTTGCCCCAGCTGTTCCGCCAGAACCGCGACCCGGC
>JALOTR010000412.1 GCA_025457805.1 Akkermansiaceae bacterium
ACCGGAATGCTGAATAGCGCGGCGAGGTTGAGCGACTCATGGAAGGCACCCTGATTGACCGCTCCATCTCCGAGGTAGCAGAGGCAGCAGCCTTTGCGTCCGAGGTATTTCAAACCATAGGCAAGTCCCAGGCCGAGGGGTGTCTGCCCGGCAACGATGCCGTGGCCGCCCCAGAAATTTTTGTCAGGAGCGAAGAAATGCATCGAGCCACCTTTGCCTTTGGAACAACCGGTTTGTTTCCCATACATTTCCGCCATGCACTCGTTCATGCCCATACCGAGTGCGAGGGCATGACCGTGATCGCGATAGGCAGTGATGTAGTGGTCATCAGGTCCACCGAGCGAGGTGGTTCCGACGGCCACCGCTTCCTGTCCGATATAAAGGTGGAGGAAACCGGCCATTTTGCCGCCGTTGTAGTATTTCAGCGCCGCTTGTTCAAATCGACGAATCCGAACCATTTGCGTGAACAGTTGGATCTTCCGCTCGGGCGTGAGCGATTGATTGATGGGCGATTGGGCGAAATCGAGAGCGGAAGGGCTGGCGAAGGTCATTGGCGGCAGGGTGGGAAATCAGGTGGGGATGGAAACGTGGACAGAAGCGCGATCAACGGATTTTGGCAAGTGCCGGAGCAGGGGCAGGAACCCGGGCGATGCTGGGCAGGCTCATGCGGGAAAGAAGGAACAGTCCCGTGAAGAGCACATTGGCCGCCATGAGGTTGCGGAGGAAAATCCAGGAAGGGATCTCGCTGGCTGCCGGACCTGCCCAGACGGATTGGTAGAGGCCAGTGAGCGTCTTGGCATAGAGCGGATCTCCCAACCAGGATGCTCCGCAGGTGATCAGGTGGAAGACCAGGGCTCCAAGTGCTGAGCCGGCAAGCAGGGTGGGGAACTTGCGGTTGGAAAGGGATTTTCCGAGGAAGAACACTGCGATGATGGCCAAGAGCGTGGTCAGGAAAACTGCGGGGCTCGAGGTGTGGCCGATGCCCATCGGGAAGGTGATGGCCCAGATGCCAAGCGGGAGAGCGAAGCCTCGCCAACCGGGTGCCAGAAGGGCGCCGCAGAAGAAGAGAGCAGCGAGCGGCTGGAAGTTGGGGAGGGTTTCCGCAAAGTGGCTTCCGATGGCGCGAAAGGCAATCAGGAGACCGACAATCAATACGAGTGGCAGGTAGCGGTGCATGGCGGGGAAAGGATTGTTGATTTTCCCCCCTGCGGCTAGGCGAAAATATCGTGGGGGCTGAGGTTTTTTCGGTTTTGTTTGACGGCTCGGTCGCCTAGCTTGCGGGAATGGATTGGGACGCATTGCTGGAAGAGGCGTGGAAGGCACGGGATCGGGCTTATGCGCCCTATTCGAAGTTCCATGTGGGAGCCGCTCTGCTTGCTGCGGATGGGCGGATTTTCTCGGGCTGCAATGTCGAAAACATCTCCTACGGCCTCACCAATTGCGCGGAACGGGTGGCAATCGGGGCGGCGGTGGCAGCGGGCGTGAGGGAATTCGTGGCAGTGGCGGTGGTGGCGGATACCACGGTGCCGATATCGCCCTGCGGAGCTTGCAGACAGGTTTTGGCCGAGTTTCGCGTGCCAAGGGTGATGCTGGCCAATCGTGCAGCAAGGGAGGAGTTTCTCTTGGAGGAACTTCTACCGAGGGCTTCCGCTGGCATCCTGGATCCGGCGCCCTGATTGTTCCACGTGGAACAAGCCAGCTTGCGCGACTTTGTTTCGGGGCTTGAGCCCGCGCAGCTTGTGGCTATGGTCCCCCTCCCACGATGTTCCGCTACCCCAAGACCTATGATGTGATCGTAATCGGTGCCGGCCATGCAGGCGTGGAGGCCGCCATGGCCGCTGCCCGGCTCGGGTGTCAGGTCGCCGTGCTGACCCAGAATCTCGACACCATTGGCCAAATGTCCTGCAACCCAGCCATCGGCGGACTTGCAAAAGGCCACATGGTTCGCGAAATCGACGCCCTAGGTGGGGCCATGGGCCTTAACACGGACGCCACTGGGATCCAATGGCGGATGCTCAATGCCTCCAAAGGCCCATCGGTCCGCGCTCCACGGGCGCAGTGCGACAAAAAGGCGTATCAATTCCGCATGAAGCGGGAACTGGAAGCCACGCCCGGAGTGGAGATCCACCAAGGAAATGTGGCCGATGTCCTGGTCGAAAACGATCATGTCACTGGCATCACCACCTCCCTGGGGATGGAAATCTGCGGCCGGAACGTGATCCTGAGCGCCGGGACCTTCATGGGAGGCCTGATGCACGTCGGTCTCCGCAACGAGAAGGGTGGCCGGATGGGGGATGCCACCTCCAATGTATCGGAAGCCCTGAAGCGAATGGGCTTCGCGGTGGAGCGGTTCAAGACCGGGACACCGTGCCGATTGAATGGGCGTTCCATCGATTTCTCCAAGTGCGAGCCCCAACATGGCGATGCTCCTGTCCCGAAGTTCAGCTTCATGGCCGACACCCTCCAACGGCGCCGGGATGATCTTTTCACCCTGAATCCTTGGGGGGATCCAGCGTTCCACGTGGAACAATTGCCCTGCTGGATCACTTACACCAACCCCCGCACCCATGAAATCATCCGGTCGAATCTCCATCAGTCGCCGATGTATTGCGGTGTGATCGAGGGCGTCGGGCCCCGGTATTGCCCCTCCATCGAGGACAAGGTGGTGCGTTTTGCCGAAAAGGAGCGCCATCAGGTATTCCTGGAACCCGAAGGGCGGCATACGCTTGAATACTACGTCAACGGCGTTTCGACCTCCCTTCCCTATGAGGTGCAGCTCGATTTCCTCCGATCGATCGAGGGCCTGGAACACTGCGAAATCCTCCGACCCGGCTATGCGGTGGAGTATGATTATTGCCCGCCCACCCAGCTCCACCCCACGCTCGAAACCAAGATCGTCGAGGGACTTTATTTCGCCGGACAAATCAACGGAACCTCCGGATACGAGGAAGCGGCAGGGCAGGGGCTCATGGCGGGTGCGAATGCCGCCCTCAAGGTCCTTGGCAAACCGGAGTTCATTCTCGGACGGGAGGAGGCTTATCTGGGCGTGATGGTCGATGATCTCGTCACCCGGGGTTGCACGGAACCCTATCGCATGTTCACCAGCCGCGCCGAATACCGCCTCCTCCTGCGCCAGGACAACGCCGATCTCCGCCTCACCCCGCGTGGGGGGGACATCGGGCTGGTTTCCGGCGAGCGATTGGATCGGGTTCAGGGAAAACTGAAGGAAGTCGAACGAGCTGAGCGCTGGGTGCGCCAAGCCGTGCATGAGGGAGTGAAGCTCGACCAATGGTTCCGCCGCAGCGAAAATTCCTGGGAAACCCTGCCCGCAGAACTCAAGTCCGAGTTCCACGTGGAACTTTGGCCACTCATCGAAACCAATTTCAAATACGAGGGACACCTCGGCCGCCAACAATTGCAGATCGAGAGGATGTCGCGCCAAGAGAACCGGCGGATTCCAGCCAGCCTCGATTTTACCTCCATCCGGGGCCTCAAGCGGGAGGCGCAAATCCGCTTTTCCGAAATCCGCCCCGCCACCTTGGGGCAGGCAGGCCGCATCCCGGGCATCACCCCGGCGGATGTGGGCATGCTGGTCGTCTGGCTGGAAAAGCTGGAGAGGGAAGCCTCGGGTGTTTGACGAAAATCACTGATATTAAATGATTTACATAATTTTCCGAACATCCCCAAAGGGACTGCACGGCTTAGGAAAATCAATCACGGGTTGCCCTCGTGTCACAAGGCGTTTAGGCTCTGTGACATGCCCACCACTCCCCGCATTCTCGTTTTTGGCGGCAGCCTTCGCCGTGATTCGTTCAATCAGAAACTCGCCGCCATCGCTGCCGAGGGTGCCCGCTCGGCTGGTGCCCAGGTCACCGTGATCGCGTTGCGTGACTATCCGCTGCCGATTTTCGATGAAGATCTCGAAACCGCTGTCGGCAAGCCCGATCCGGCGATTAAGCTCAAGGCACTCTTCCGCGAGCACCACGGACTCATCATCGCCTCTCCGGAATACAACAGCAGCGTCACCGCCG
>JALOTR010000413.1 GCA_025457805.1 Akkermansiaceae bacterium
GAGAAACGAAAAACTCTCCGCACTCGGACGGATGAGCGCCGGCATCATCCACGAAATCAACAATCCGTTGAACTATGCGAGTGCAGGCATCCATGCCTTGGAAACCTTCACCCGCGCGCTGCCGGCCGAGGATCAACCGGATTTCAAGGACATCCTCAAGGATATCCGCGAAGGGGTGGAGCGGGTTTCCCAAATCGTCATCGACCTCCGGAAGTTCACCCGCGAGGACAGCGCCACCTCGGGTGATGCGGATCTATCGGAAATCATCTCCCGCGCCCGCCGCATGGTGAGCCACCAGGTGGGCAAGGAGATCGCATTCAATCTATCAACTCCCGATCACGCCCTGATCCGCGGCAACCCGAACCAACTGGTCCAAGTATTCATCAATTTCTTCCAGAACTCCATCGATGCCATCCACATGCGAATCGCCGAGCATGGCGGGGAGCCCGGAAAAATCGATGTGCTTGTGGAGCCCGCAGGCGAAGGCTGGCAGATTTCCGTGCGCGACAATGGCATCGGCATTCCGCCTGAGAACCTGCAGAAAATCTTCGATCCCTTCTTCACCTCCAAAGATGTGGGCAAGGGCATGGGACTGGGGCTTTCCATCACCCACCAGATCCTTCAAAGCCATAAGGCACAAATCGAAGTGGACAGCCGCCCGACGGAATTCACCCGCTTCCGCATCGTTTTCCCCAAACCAAGCTATGACGAAGAACCGGAACCTGAATCCGAATCCGTTCTCGACCAAACGGCCTGATTTCTCCATCCTCCCACTTATCAGATAGTAAACATTCACCACCCTACATCGACCATCGACCAACGACCATCATGAGCAACGAGATCGACGACTATGATTACCAGCGCTACGCCATCCTTTTCGTGGATGACGAGGCGAACACCCGCAAGTATTTCAAGCGGCTCTTCGGCGAGAAGTTCCGCATTCTTGAAGCCGAAGACGGCGTTCAAGCCCTCACGGTGTTCCGCCAGCATGCGAATGAAATCGGTATCATTGTCACCGACCAACGCATGCCCAATGAGACGGGTGTAGGCTTTCTTTCGAAGATCGCCGATGACTATCCGGACATCATCAAGATTCTTTCGACAGCCTATTCCGACATCGACGCCGCGATCGGCTCGGTCAACCAAGGCGGGATTTTCCGCTACATGACCAAACCTTGGGACATTCCCCAGTTGGAGGTCACGCTGCGGAGGGCGATGGAGTTTTTCACGGTCAAGCGCGAGCGGGATGCCTTGCTCGGCGCGAAAATGCAGGCCATGGGCAATGTGCTCCTTTCCAGCCGGCTTGCAGCCTTCGCTCTTGCTCCGGTTTGCGCGGGCATCGATTGCAAACGCGCCGCCGAGGCGGTGGCGAGCTTCGTGCAGACCGGACTTGCTGGTCGTCGCACCGGTTCCGAAGGCGATTCCGCACTTCGCTCGCCGGACTGGGCGCGCCTGCACTTGCGCCAGGTCGCCCTGGCCACAGGGATCGAGACCCGCTTGCCGATGGCTCTGAAGGTCGAAGGCCTTGAAGCACGGACTGCCGCCCTTACCGAGCAACTCGCCGCAGCGGGAGCACTTGGCATCGCCGCCACTCCGTCCGATTTGGCGACGCGCCTTGCCAGTTCATCCGATCCGACACCTGCCTTGTTGGATGCGCTTCTCGGGCGCAGTGACGATCCCGCCCACACCCAGGCAGCGGTCAACGTGTTGTCCGCCTTCATGGCGATTTACGATGCCTCCGGTGTGGTCCGCCGCATCCGCGGGGAAGGACTCACCCTCGACGTTTCCGTTTCCACGGCCACTCCGAAGCCCTCGAATCCGGGTGGCGAGGCGGCGAAATGGCTGATCGACGACGATTTGCTGATTTCCGCCGCTCTGGGGCTGCTGTGAGTCACTGGAATTGAGTGATTTTCGAAAAAAGACGTGGAAACTTCCGGGTTTCCGCGTCTTTTTGTGGGCGAGCGGCACGAGAATAATTTTTAAAGGAAGACCATGCATCTTTCATGATCTTTTTAAATTATTGACAATTCTGCCCGATTGATATTCTCTTCGGCCGCCCCCACTTCTGTGGACCCACCCCCAACTGTTTAAAAAAGTGAAACGCCGCGACGTTGAAATCCTCCAAAAGGACGGGAGAATCTTGGTTCTCCTCGCCCGAGAACCGCTTCCCCTTTCCCTGAGCCAGATCGCTCGGGAGGGAGAATACCGCATGTCCAGCCTCTGCGACCGCATCGGCGTGTCCGAGCGGCACCTGCGGCGGGTTTTCGAAGAAGGAATCGGGATCAGTCCCAAGGAATGGCTGCGCCAGGAGCGCATGGTCGCCGCCCGCAACCTGCTACGCCATGGATCGCCGATCAAAGAAGTGGCCATCGATCTCGGATTTTCGACCGCGAAGATGTTTTCGCGGGATTTCCTGACCTTTTACGGAGTCCGTCCGACGGATTTCCAGCGCAAGGAGTCCGACTACATTCTCCGCGCCACCGCCTGAGATTCCGAGAGCCTTCTTCCTCATGATGGGTAGAAGACCTTGATGAAATTCTGCTGAAACGGCGCTGTCAGGCCCGGCGCCCAGTTCGAAAGCGCCCAGAGGAACTTGGCGGAAAATGGGAAAACGATGGTTTCCTTCCCTGTCACCACTCCTGCGAGCATGTGCGAGGCCGCCACTTGCGGCGTCATCATTTTCGTGGGGAATGCCTTGATGATGCTTTTCAAATCCGCACCCACGATGCGGTCCTCCGCAAAAATCCCGCTGCTGACGTAGCCCGGGCAGGCTGCGGAAATCCTGACCTTGTGAATGCGGGCTTCGGAGCGAAGCGAGCGCGTCAACTCCAGCACAGCCGCTTTCGACGCAGTGTATGCCGAAGCCGTGGCATAGCCCGTGAGCCCTGCGATGGAGGCGGTGTTGATGATCTGGCCGTGTTTTTGCCGGACCATGATGGGATAGATGGCCAGGATGCCGTGGACCACTCCCATGAGGTTGATGTCGAGCAGCCATTTCCAACGCTCGAAGGGAATGTTCTGTGACTCGCCCAATTGGGTCACGCCGGCGTTGTTGAAAAAGAAATCGATGCGGGAGTGGGTTTCAACCACCCGGTTGGCGAGCGCGATGAAGGACTCGCCATCGCGCACATCGAGAACGCAGGGAATCACCTCGCCCTCCGCTTTTCCTTTCAGCTCTGCGCGGAGCGAATCCAGCCCTTCCTTGTTGGCATCCGCCGCATGCACCACTGCACCGGCGCTGGCGAGTTGGACGGCAAGCGCCCGGCCGATGCCGGATGCGGCACCGGTGAGAATGACGATTTTCCCGCGGAAATGCCGCGCAATGGATTCGTTGGACATCAGGATTGCTGGCGGAAGGTTTTGAGGATCCGGGCGTGGATGCGGTCGATCACGAATGGAGAGCGCGGCGCGATCCAAGTGAACGCGGATGCATAAAACGGCAGAGCGAACTGTTTTTTGCCTTTGGCGACTTTCGCCAGAATGATGGAGGCGGATTCCTGTGCGGAGAGAATCCGGAAGCCCAGCATCTGAATCTGCGCCATCACCCGTTCATAGCTTGTATTCCGGTAAACCGCGCGTTTGTAGATCTCCGTATCGACATATCCCGGGGAAGCGATGTGGATGTCCACCTGATGGAATTTTCCTTCATGGACCAGGCTCCGATAGAGTCCTACCAGGCCCGCCTTCATGGTGGCATAGGCCGTGGCGCTTGGATAACCGGCGTAGGCGGCGAGAGATGAGACAAGGACAATCCGGCCGGATTTGGCGGCGACCATGTTTTTGTAGAAATGCACCACCCACTGGACCGGGCTCAGGAGATTGGTCTGATAGGCGATCTCCCAGTCTGATGCGAAGGTATCCTTGACCTCGCCGAACATGGTGATGGCCGCCACGAGATAGAGCTGGTCCACGCGCTTCTCTGGCGGAAAATGCTCTTCAAGAAATCGGGCTGCGTTTTCGATTTTTGCGAGATCCATTTCCGCCACGCGTGGAGTGGCGCCTTTCGCAGCGACGAGGG
>JALOTR010000414.1 GCA_025457805.1 Akkermansiaceae bacterium
CTGCCCTGCAACGCCTGCTTGCCACCTTCTTCGAGGGAAGTCCGGAAAAACTCGTGGCCTCGCTGCTTGATCCCGATGACCAGAAACTCAGCCGCGAGGAAATCGACCGCATTCGCAAACTCATTGAAGACAAGGACGCTTGATTGCGTCCACACCGTATCGACTTCTTCAGCCAAGCTTCCATCACGATGCATCTCTTTGTCACCAGCGTACTGTTTTCCCTCTTCGCAGGAGCCATGGTATATCTAACAGGAAGACGCGATCCTGCCCGCGATCCGCGGCTTACCGGCTGGGCTTTGATTTTGCTGGCGATCTATCCGCTTCTCGCTGCCTGCCTGCCGAAGTGGATCGGCCTTTTTCCCACATCTGCGGCAGCCGATTCCGGCGCCGGGACCTCATGGATGGGACTATGCGGATGGATTTGGCTGGCAGGGTTTTTGTTAGGAGGCTGCCGGCTCGGCCTCGCGGGCATGGCGATCCGTTCCTGGAAAAAGCGCTCGGTTCTTCTATCCAAAGTTCATGGAGTGGAGCTGCGCATGGTCGTGGGAGCTGCGATTCCTGGTCCGGTGGCGGTGGGTGTGTTTCATCCTCTCGTCCTCGTCCCGCCCACATGGAGGATCTGGTCGGATGAAACGCGGCGCATCGTCCTCGAGCACGAACTGGCCCACCACCGGCGCAAGGATCCCTTGTTCCGTTGGATGGCGGAGTCGGCCTGCGTGGTGAATTGGTTCAATCCTTTGGTCTGGTGGTTGGCGCGGCGCTTCGTGATGCAATGCGAGTATGCCTGCGATGCCTCCGTCATCGCCAAAGGCGTGAAAAAAAGCCGCTATGTCGGCGTGCTTTGCGATCTTGCCAGTCACGACTCGCCTTCCGAATCGATGGCCGCGATGGCGCATCACTCCACCCTTGAACGGCGGGTTTCCCGGCTTGCCGCGCAGCCCGATGGCTCCCCGTCGCGGGCATTTCACTGGTGGCTCGTGGCCGCCGGGCTTGCCCTGGCGGGCAGCGCCCTCGCCATGATGGGCCCGCGCCCCGGCGGCGAATCGCAGGTCCCCGCCGAGGAAGTCCAAGCCCGCTGGGCCGCGAATCCTTTCCCGGGCGAGGCGGATTGAGCGGATGCACCTTTCTGCAAAGCCGGGCTGGACGCCTTGCGGGGATTCCGCCTTACTCCCCGCGTCCGGAGCGCATCCCGCGTCCGGCCGGAAGCCGTCGTGGCGGAATGGTAGACGCCACGGACTTAAAATCCGTTGTTGGGCAACCAGCGTGGGGGTTCGAGTCCCCCCGGCGGCACTGGATCTTATCCAAGGTTGATGGATTGTGTGGTTTTTGGGATCGTCTGAAGTTGTGGGAAACCGCAGAAAGCGCCGCCCGACCAGAGCTTCGCCGCGTTGCGGAGAAACAGGATTCGCATTGACGTCGTCGCCTCAAGACCCAAATTGCCAGAGCAAGTATCGCCCTAGTATCATGCAATTCATCAGGCTCGTTCCGCTTTTGGGAGTTATCATTTCGCCGCTATTGGCGGCAGCTGAAAAGCCCAACATCGTGCTGTTGTTCGCCGACGATCTCGGGCGCTACGCTTCCGCATACGCCAATCCGGCACAGCCTTCCCCGAACGATATCATCCGCACGCCGGTGTTCGACCGCATCGCGGCGGAGGGGGCGCGATTTGATCATGCGTTTGTTTCCGTCCCGTCCTGCACGCCCTCGCGCGGGGCGCTTTACACGGGCCGTCACTTTTTCCGCAACGGTTCGTTTTCCCAGCTTCACAGCCGGTGGGTGAAAGGCATGCCGGATCCATCCGATGCGATCGTGGGGATGCCGGTGGCGTTGCAGCGCGCTGGATATCACATCGGTTGGAGCCACAAGTCGCACATTCCGGAAAGGCTTCTGGGCGGCAAACAACGCCATTACGCCCCGGCCGGTGCCCGCATCAACAGCTTCTCGGAGCAGGTCACGAAGAACCCCAAGGCGCGTGAGCAGATCTTCGGCGAGGTGCGGAAAAACTTCCAAGCCTTCCTTGCCGACCGCAAGGACTCCCAGCCGTTTTTCTACTCCTTCAATCCCACCAACACCCACCGCACGTGGGTGCGGGGATCGGGCAAGGCTCTGTGGGGGCTGGCCCCGGAAGCTCTCAAAGGAAAACTCCCGCCCTTCCTGCCTGATAACGAGGTGGTGCGGGAGGACGTGGCCGATTATTTGGGTGAAGCGATGGCCTTCGACGCTGCCTGCGGAGTGATTCTCGATGAACTTGCGGCATTGGGCGAACTCGAAAACACGATCATCGTCATCAGCGGCGACCACGGCGCGCCTGGTTTTCCGAGGGGAAAATGCAACGTGCATGATTTCGGATCCGGGGTGTTGCTATCGATCCGCTGGCCGAAGAAGATTGAAGCTGGGCGCGTTGTGAAAGCGCCCGTTTCACTGATCGATCTGGCTCCGACCTTTCTCGCAGCTGCCGGGACGACATCGGTTGATGATCCCGACGGGCAGAACCTGCTTCCCGCGCTTGGTCCTGAAGGAGATGATAGGAAACTGCGCGGTCATGCGCTCATCGGGCGGGAAGTCCATGTTGGCGGTGCCCGTGAGGGATATATGCCCTATCCGGTGCGTGCCCTGCGCACCGCGGAGTTTCTATATGTTAGAAATTTCAAGCCTGACCGCTGGCCCATGGGCGATCCCAAGAGTGCGGCCGGCGAAGCTGTGCCCAGCGACAAGGTTCTTGAAGACACCCGCTCCACCTTTGCGGATATGGATGCATCGCCTACCAAAACCTGGTTGATCAAAAACCGTTTCAACGATGGCCTTGAAAGCATATTGCGAGATGCCTGGGAAAAGCGTCCGGAAGAGGAGCTCTACATTCTCAAGCATGATCCGCATCAAATCCGCAACGTCGCGGGCGACTCTGCGCATGCGGCCACACTCGAAAAACTCCGCGGCCAGCTCATGGCCGAACTGAAAGCGAAGAAGGATCCCCGGCTAACAGATGACTTTGACCGTCCGCCCTATCTCGACACGAGTCGCGAGTAGTCGCGGGAAAGTCGGATAATCCGGTCAGTTGCCTGCGGGCATGCGCGCTCCGAGCTGGTGGATGAAATCGGTCAGTTGGGTGACACCAGTTCTGCGAGTTGGCGTTTCATTTCCTCCAACTTCTCCGGGTGGTCCTTGGCGATGTTGGTGGTTTCGCCCGGGTCCTTGGCGAGATGATAGAGCGAGTATCCGGCGGGGTTCTTCGCCTTTTTCTTTGCGGCGCTTTGTTTGATGAGTTTCCAATCCCTGGATGAGATGGGGACGGCCTTTCGCGTTTTTCTCTCCTAACAAGGCGGACATCACATCGAAGCTGTCGGGGAAGGCGTCGGCGGCCACGGTGGCTCCGGTGAGTTTTGCGAAACTGTTGGCAAGGTCAATGGTGCAGACGATCTCGTCAGAGACTCCCGGCTGAATCCGTCCTTTCCAGTTCGTGATGAAGGGGGTGCGGGTCCCGCCTTCCTGAACGCTGTATTTGCCTCCGCTGAATGGGCCTGCGGGTTTGTGTGAGCCGAGTTTTTCAACTGCGTCATCCTTGTAGCCGTCGTCCAAAACCGGTCCGTTGTCCGAACAGATGACGACCATGGTTTTTTCCTCCAGGCCAAGGCGGTTGAGGGTTTTCATGATTTCTCCGACGCTCCAGTCAAACTCGAGAATGGCATCTCCGCGCGGGCCCATGCCGCTTTTGCCGATGAATCTTTCGTGTGGTGCACGAGGCACATGGAGGTCGTGCGACGCGAGGAAGAGGAAGAACGGACGGTCCTTGTTGGACTCGATCCATTTGTTGGATGCACGTGCCCATTCGTCGGCCAGATCCTGGTCGCGGAAGCGGGCTTTCATGCCGCCGGTGTAATAGCCGATCCGGCTGATGCCGTTGTGGATGGTTCCGTTGTGGCCGTGGGACCAGTCCATGGTGAGTTCGCCGCGAGAGTTGATTCCATCCTTGTGATCGGGCGAGGGCCGCTTGTCGCCCACCCATAGCGGGTCGGCGGGGTCGAGGTTGCGGACCCGATGATCCTCGACATAAACTTGTGGCACGCGGTCGTTGGTGGTGGGCAGGAGCAGGCAGTGGTCGAAGCCGATCTCAAGGGGGCCGGGTTTCAATTCGCCGTTCCAGTCGGGTTTCGGATCGCCAAGGCCGAGATGCCATTTTCCGATCACTGCGGTGGCATAGCCTTGGCCTTTGAGCATCGAGGCGATGGTCGTCATTCCGGGGCGGACGATGGCCGGGCCATTGGGTGGGGCGATGCCGGATCTGGGAATGCGGAATGCATAAGTTCCTGTTAGAAGCGATACGCGGGTGGGTGTGCAGGTGGATGCGGAACAATAGCCGCTGGTGAAGCGCATTCCTTCGGCAGCGAGCTTGTCAATGTTCGGTGTGTGGATGGTCTTGCTGCCGTTGCAGGAAACATCTCCGTAGCCGAGGTCGTCGGCCATGATGACGATGAGGTTGGGTTTCGCTGCTGGCCCTTCCGCCGCGATGGCGGGAAACAGGGCTGCGCAAAGAGGCAGGGCGAGGGAGACCAAAAGGACGGTGAATTTCATGATGGGAAATAGCCCGCGCGGGCATTCGGTGAGTGGGAAATCGGTTCCTGGTTGATGAAGCACTGGATCATTCGTATTTGCCTGCGGCGGAGATGAGTGTGCAGAGCAGCGCAAAGAAAATGGGAAGTGGATTCATGAGTTGTTATCTCTCTGCTGAAATGATTTTCCAATGGTCCGGGTTTCGGGCATCATTTGTTTCGTTGCTGGATGCGAATCCAATCGTCGTAAAGGCCGTAGGTGACAGGTGCGGATCCATCGGGTTCGGGGCGCACCCAGGAGTAAGGGAAAAGCATGTTGATGCCCCATGGAGTGGTGGCGGAAGTGACCTTTTTAGCACGGGATTTGGGTTTGCGAGGGCCGTGTGAGAAGCCGTAAGTGGCGAGGGTGACGCCGTGTTTTTCCATGAGGGCGGTGCTTTTGGTGAGGAAGAGTGGATCGAACCATTCGCGTGTGGCGAGGAATGCGTGCCATTCTTGCTGGGAGACGGGATCCGCAGAGGCTGCAGTGAGGTAGTCGGCGATGGAGTGCTTGGGATCGCGTTGATAGACCTTGCAGAAGTCTGCGGCGTTTTTTCCGATTCCGAGCTTTTCGTTGAGCTTGGCCTTGTATTTCCAGACCAGGGAGAACTCGGTGATGGCGAAGGGTTTTTCCGGGATTTGGGAGCGGACAAAGGCGAGGGATTTTTCGAACTGTTCGTAGTCCAACTGATGAAGGTGAAAGTTGACTCCAAAGATGAGCGGCGACTCGGAGAGCCATTTCATGAAGGAGCGAAGGACGGGGTTGTTTTGCATCTTTCGCTGATCCATGCGGGTGAAGCCACCGGCGTAGAGAGGGAGTGGTGAACCATCCCGGGAGATGTGTTTTTCCGCAGTGAGGTGCGCAGCGAGGCGTTGGAGAAAACGGATCATGGGCGCGGTACCATCGGGGCCGGCTTCCATGTCCTCCGGGTGGGAGTCGACGGTGAGTTCGTTGACGAGTTCGAGGCCGGAGACTTGGCCCTTGAAGGTGTTCAGGAGTTGGCTGGCAAAAGCGAAGGCGCGTTGTTCTTCGGGCGAATCGGGTTTTGGTGCGCGGCGTTCGGTGGTGTTGCCGTAGTCATTGCGGTTGTCCCACTTGATGGTGAGGAAAAGGTGATGGCCGAGATCGCCGAGTTTTTGGGTGGCGAGGATTTGTTTGTCGGATTCGAGGGATTTTTTTCCGTCGAGGAAGTGGGAGGCAGGGAAGAAGACGCGAACCCATTGGGTGTGGGTGCGCTTGAGGAGGTCGGGGGCGAGGTTTTCGGCGGATTCATTGGCGTTGGCGCCAAGGATGAGGGGTTGGCCGGCGACGAGCGGGGATGCGGCACGCAAGGGGGGTGATGCGAGTGCAAGGATCGCGAGCAGGGCCAGGAATTTCATGAAAAGGAGCGGGGGATTAGTTTCGTGAAACTTCGATTTTCCGGTTGGTGAGATTCGGAGGGATTTGTGCAACCCAGAGCCCATCGCCGCGTGACTCGAAGGTGAGACCAGCGGCCTTGGGAGTTCCGGATTTGAGATAGAGGGTAAAGGGGCCGGGGTCGCGCACGCGGAAGCTCGCCATGGTATCGGTGAAGGATGGATCGAGGATCGTTGCTGGCGAGAGAAATTTTTCGGTGAGACCGATCAATGCCCAGCCATGTTGAACGGGAAGGAGGTGCACGAGACGATCGGAAAAGCCGGTGAGCGAAACGGGCAGGGGATTTTTGAGGTCATGGACGGTGCCTTCGAAGTAATTGTAGGCGATGAGTCCGCCGGAGGGTTGTTTCCATGGACCTGGGTATGGCTGCATGAGAGCCGATGCGTGGCGGTAGTCTTCGGCTGTGATCTTACCTGAGACGGTGGCCTTGTCGTCACGGTCGTGAAGGTTATAACAAACGATGGAGGCGGCACCGTTCGGCAGTGGAGCGATCACGCGGTAGAGGTCTTTTTGATTGATCGGGTCATTGAATGCCGACTCGGGCAAAGGCAGGGCTGGGGCGAGTGGGCGGATGATTTCGCCGTCGGTGTAGCAGAGTGGAGTGATCACCGAAGGGACAAAATGTTCGGGAGCATCGGAAACGTAAACGGGTCCACCCGACATCGCTTTGGAAACGGCCATGAGGCGATTGGCGACTTCGTCATTGGAGTGAAACATGTCGTGATCGCCCCAGAAGACCTGACCGAGCCAGAGTTTGTTGTTATAGCATTGATAGGTTTGGATGCGGGCGGGGGTGAGTTTGCCGCTGCGGTAGTCCTGGCTGACGCGGACGACGGTGGCATGTGAAGCGTTGAGTGCGCAGATGATGTCCTGAGCGAAGCAGTGGATGAGGCCGAGTTTGTGGGTGCGGCAGTGGTCTTCGAGGGCACGGTTGGTGTTGATGTGGGCCTCGGCTGCGTTGGTGCCTCCGACGTAGCCTTGGAAGTTGGGGCCTTGGAAATCGACTTTCACGAAGTCGAAGCCAGCTTCGCGGGAGCTTTGGAAGAGGCGGTCGAAGAAGTAGGTTTGGGAATCGAAAGCGGGCAGGGGTTTGAGTTGGCGATTGGGCTGTGGGCCGAAATGGCGGTTGGCCTCCGGGGTATCGG
>JALOTR010000415.1 GCA_025457805.1 Akkermansiaceae bacterium
GCGAACCTCCGCCTCGAAAAAGGCCACGACATCGACGCCGCCTGCGGCCAACTCCGCCTCAAACAGGAAACCCAGGAAGGCATCATCGCCCTTGCTCCGATGAAACGCCAATGAACCACTGAAGCACTGAGAACCACTGAAAGAACTGAGTTTTAAGAAATCTCTCCTCTTCCTCAGTTCCCTCAGTGGTTCTCTGTGTTTCAGTGGTCAACCGGCCTGTTAGACGGTGACGGCTTGATCGGGAGAGCAATCCATTTTGTCAGTATCGCATCACCTTCGAAAGGAAGCGCTGACAGACCGGCGATTGAGGATCTCCAAAAAGTCCCGCAGGCGCAGCTGACTCTTCAATTCGACCTGCGGCGACGAAGGCGACTTGATCGGCGACGGCTTTGGCGAAGCCCATTTCGTGGGTGCTGAGAATGATGTCCTGGCCGTCTTCCGCAAGTTCCTGGATGAGTTCGAGCACCTCGGCCGTCATCTCGGGATCGAGGGCAGAGGTGGGTTCATCGAGAAAGAGAACCTCCGGTTTGCGCGCCACGGCGCGGGCGATGCCGACGCGTTGTTGCTGACCGCCGGAAAGTTGGGCGGGAAGCTTGTGGCCGTGATCGATCAGACCGAAGCGATCGAGCGCCTGCTCAGCCATCCCGCGCGCATCGGCCGGGCTGTGGCCGTGGACTTTTTCCAGCGGCAAGGCGATGTTGCGAAGGGCCGTGAGATGCGGGAAGAGATTGAACTGCTGGAAGAGAAATCCGTTTTTCCGACGATAGGCCTGAAGCCCGGCGGGATCCGCAGTGAGCGTTTCGCCATTCACCACCACGTTCCCCTGATCGGCGGTTTCGAGGCCGCCGAGCACACGCAGCAAGGTGCTCTTCCCACCGCCGGAAGGGCCGATGAAAACCAGCACGCGGGAATCACGGACTACGAGCGAAAGCCCATCGAGCGCCCGTGTCTTGCCGTAGGTTTTGACGAGTGAGGTGGCTTCAAGTTTCATGACGGAAGCGTTTTTCCAACCAGTGCGAGAGCCAGGCCACCGGAAGTGTTAGAACAAGATATCCCAAGGCCAGCGGCACATAACCTTCCAGCCCGGCATAAGAACGGGAGATGAAGTTTTTGGTGTTATAAAAATACTCCGCCACGCCGATGACATTGAGCAGCGAGGAATCCTTGATCAGCGAGACAAACAAACCCGCCATCGCCGGCAGCACGCGCCGCAGGGCCTGGGGGAAGATGACATATCGATAGATCTGCAGTTTGCTGAAGCCCACCGCCCTGGCGGATTCCCATTGGGTGCGTGGAATGCTGTCCACGCCACCGCGAAGAATCTCGCCAAGATAGGCCCCCTCGAACACGGATAGCAGAAGAATGCCGATCAGCAGTTTATCATCCCAGCCCTGCTCGCCCAGCGGACGGGAGATCAAGGGCGCGAAGATCACAAAGTAACCAAACAACAAATGCACCAGCAGTGGCGTATCCCGCACAAACTCGAGGAATGCCCTGCACGTCCAGCGCACGACCACCAGCGGCGAGCGCTGACCGAGCATGAAGAGCAGGCCGAAAACAATGCTTCCACAGAAAGCTGCAATCGAAATGCCAAGTGTGACCAACCACCCGCGCCACAGCGTTTCGCGATATTCCCATGCCTTGGTCCAATCCGTCTGCGTGCCCAGCATCGCAAACACCGTGGTGCTCAGCCACCCCACCAACGCCACAAGAGCGAGGGCGACGAGGGTGTTGGCGAGCAGGTGGCGCTTCATCCGGCGGAAGAAATTTTATGATATCTAACGGATGATGAAGGGAATGCCCTGGGCTTCGAGGAATTTCTTTTCCTCGCTCAGATAACGTTCGCCGAGTTTGGCAAATCCATCCTGCTTGCGGAACTCATCGAGGAAAGCATTCACCTGTTCCCTGAGCGCATCATTGCCCTTGGCGATTCCAAGCGCCCATGACTCTTCCACGAAGGGTTTGAGGATGCCGCGGGTGGTGTTTTTGTTTTCCTCCGCATATTTGTAGATGCTGAGTTGATCATAGATGAATGCATCCGCCCGACCTTGCGCCACCTCCATGACACAGGCCGATTGATCCTCAAAAACCACACGCTTGGCATCCGGCATGTTCTGGATCGCCCAGGTCTCGCCGGTGGTGGCGGCCTTCGCCGTGATGACCCGACCGCTGTTTTTCAAATCATCGATGGATTGGATGTCCGAATCCTTTCTCACCAGAAGCGCAAGTCCGGTGAAGGCATACGGATTGGAGAAATCGATCGATTTCCGCCGCTCGTCGGTGGCGGTCATCGAAGAGAGAATGAGATCGATGTTGCCGGTCTTGAGCGCAGGGATGAGCCCGGAGAATTCCATCGGCACGATCTTGAGAGGCCGCCCGAGATGTGCGGCAAGCGCCTCCGCCAGCCTCACGCCCACGCCGTCCGGTTGGCCGGATTTATCCTGCATTTCGAAGGGCGGATAACTCAGATCCATCCCCACCCGCAGCACGGAGCCGCCGTTTTTGCCGGAGCCGCCTTTGCAAGCCGTCAGCCAGAATGCGGGCAGTCCTAGGGAAAACTGGAGAAATGTCCGTCGTCGAATCATGCCGCAGACCCTATCCGGCATTTCGGGAAAAATAAAAGCGGATTGTGCGGGTGGCTCACCTCAGATGGGCAAGGAGGGGAAGATTGAAAGCAAGTCCTACGCGCTCACACTCCAGCCTTCGTTGGAGAAATGAGCGCGCGGCGGAATGAATTCCGCCAGCTTCAGGAGGAGTATCGCCAACCACAGCAAGCAGATTGAGAATATCTTGGAAGCATCAACGAGGTTGATGGGGATGTTAAAGCCACCCTCCTTGCTTGCCATCGGATCGCACCTATGGCAGTTTCCGCCCGTTGGCCAATGAGCAGCACCTTCCATACTTCGAACCCGGCGACTTACCTCGACCGGATCAAGACCGCCCGCTCCACTCAGCCATCGCTGAGTTCAGAGGCCGCATACCGCCAGATGGAGCAAGTGATGGCGACGAAGACCCGCCTGATTACGCCGAGTGCTTCCGCGCCCTCGAAGAAAAAGCACGCGAGTTAGGATTGCTCTATGAAGGTTTGCAGCCAGCCGTCGAGGGCGGTCGCGAGCACGACATCACCTACGACGCAGCGAGTGGTAGCTGCCTCAAATTCACCAAACCCGCGAAAGCCGCGTATGTGGCGAGTTTCGAACTTGGGTATCCGTCGCTGGCACCTGCTTTGCCACTCGAATATCTGGAGCGACAGGCATTGCACAACGAAATCTTTGCCGATGATATCCGGTTCGTGGGTGTTGCAGGCCAGCCATTTCACCGGCGGATCGTCACTCGGCAAACCCACATTTGCGGCAAGGCCGCGAGCTGGGAACAGATCATCCGGCTGATGGTGGATACCCTCGGCTTCGGCAAATTGCGTCACAACTACGGCATCGGCTACGAGGACTCTTATGCGTTCATTCGGGACGATGTGGCCGTCTTCGACATGCGCCCCGCGAATGTCATCCTTGAAGAATCCGGCCTGATCGTGCCCATCGACAGCATTCCCGTCCGCCTGAGCCCTGTTTCTCGCTCCATGTTTGCTCCATAATCCAAGTCACCCTAATCCGCCAACCTCACCGTCTCCGGTCAACTCTCCGCCCACTTTGGCAGGAAGAACACCAAATGAACGGAGCAGAAACTTTACCCACTCGTGAACTTGCTGCGGAATGAATTCCGCGCTCCAGTTGGGTCAATCGGGTAGTGGGCCATCGGGGACGGGCTCGCCGAAGTCGGGGGTGCCATCGGGCTTCCAGCGTAGGATCTGGGCGCGGGTGGCGCGGTCGGGATTGTGGAGTGGCTCGCCGTTGATCTTTTCGTAGTTGCGGCTGTGGTAAACGAGGATGTCGGTTTTGCCATCCGGGCTGGTGGTGAAACAATTGTGACCCGGCCCGAACTGGCTGTTCGCGCGGCTGCTTTTGAATACCGGCTCGGGGGATTTTTTCCACGACGCGGGATCAAGCAGATCG
>JALOTR010000416.1 GCA_025457805.1 Akkermansiaceae bacterium
CACTGCCGCCTGGAAATCCGCACGCTTGAGATGCGGATGGATCAACTCCTCAACCGCTTTGTCATCCGCCAACAATTGGAGGAAAACGGATCCAGCCTGCGTCCGATTTCCCTCTCCGTTGTCGAGGAGATTGATCCTGTTCCGCCCGCCCGGCGGAGCGTCGCTTCCGCCGCTCCCTAGTCTGTGAATCCTTCCTTTCAAACCCGCTGCGTCTTGCTGTGCTCGATCCTGGTGATCGGGCTCAGTGTGCTTTCGGGCAGGCTGGTGCAGATCCAACTCGTCGATCGCCAGCGCTATGCGGAGAACTCGCGCAAGGCCTTCCACCGTGTGGAAAAACTGCCAGCCATCCGCGGCATGATCGTGGACCGCCGCGAGGAACCACTTGCCAAAAGCATTCCGGTTTCCACGGTCTATATTGATAAGAACCATCTATCAGATCCCAAACTCGCGAGTTATGGCTTGGCCTATCAGCAAGCGAGTGCCGAGGCCGGTTGGAACGAACTCGATGCCACCGCCCAACGCCGCCGCATCAACGGACTCCGCGGGGAAATCCTCGCCAGCGAAACCGCCGAGAACATCGAGCGGAAACATCTCGCCTACGCCGTGGGCATCCTCGCCCGCCCGCTCGGCATGCGCCGCGAGGAACTGCGGGAGAAAATCGAAACCAGCAAAGGCAAGTGGGTCCCCATCGCCAAGGATCTGCCGGAAGACGTGGCCGACAACCTCCGCGAGGCAGTGGACAAGAATTGGATCCAGGGCTTCGAATTTCAGAACTCGATCAAGCGCTGGTACACCGCTCCCAATCTCGCGGCGCACCTGATCGGTTTCACCGGAGAAGTGGAAAACACCACGGAACAAGGCAAGACCGAAACCAAAGTGGTCGGCCGCTTCGGCGTCGAGTCCACCATGGAAGAATACCTCGCCGGCCGCGATGGCTGGCGCGAACACCTTCGTGATGCACGCGGCCTCGTCATTCCCGGCAATTCATCAAGCCTCATGCCGCCGCGCGCCGGTCTCAACGTGCAGCTCACCATCGACATGGGCCTGCAAGCCATCGTGGAGGAGGAACTAGACGCAGGCTTGGCGGAATTCAAATCAGAACTTGGAGCGGTCGTCATGATGGATCCGAAGACTGGTGAAATTCTCGCTCTAACCAGTCGCCCGAATTTCGATCTGAATCGTCGAGAGGGACTAGGCGAGGATGGCAATGGAGCAGGCTTCAATTTCGCAGTTCAGGGAGTGTATGAGCCCGGTTCCACATTCAAAGTTGTTGCCACAGCGGGTGCAATCAATGAAGGCCTGGCGACTCCCTTCACTTCGGTTTTCTGTCACAACGGTGTTTATACTGAAGGGAAGCTGAGGATTCCCGATCACAAAGCCTTCGGAAATCTAACGCTCGAAGGGGTTTTGATCAAATCCAGCAACATCGGAGCATTCAAGTTCGCCCGTCAACTGGGACCCAAGCGATTCTACGAATACACCGAGAAATGGGGCTTCGGTCGCAAGACTGGTATCCAGGTTGTAGGCGAAAGCTCCGGCATTGCAAAGAACACCAACAATATCGTAGATTTCTCCCGCGCCAGTTATGGTTATGCGCTCAACGTGACACCCCTGCAGATGGCTTGTGCGTATTCCGCGATCGCCAATGATGGAAAACTGCTCAAGCCGAAGATCGTCAAATCGCTCGTCGCAAATGATGGAACAGTGGTTGAAACGTTCCCTACAGAGCTTGTTTCCCAAGTCATCAGTCCCGCGACCGCCCGGAAAATGCGTGATGCTCTGCAGAAAGTCACGGAAACGGGCGGCACCGCGACAAAGGCGGTCGTTGCAGGCTACAAGACTGCCGGCAAGACCGGTACCGCAAAGAAAATCAAACCCGGAGGTGGCTACTTTGCCAGTCATTACACCGTATCGTTCGCGGGGATGCTTCCCGCGCAGGACCCGGCGTTCGTATGCCTTGTAGTGATCGATGACCCTCGCATCACCGGCATCAACATCGGCGGAGGCAGCGTGGCCGCACCCATCTTTCAAAAGATCGCCGCCCGCGCCGCAGCTTATTTGAATCTTCCTCCCACTGAACCCGTCCCAACTCCGCTTGCCAACGCCGACCCATGATTCTCCGTGACATAGTTTCCTGCCTGCCTCGCGTCACGGCGTCCGGTCCGCTCGACCTCGACATCGCATCGCTCACCGCCTCCTCGCGCGAGGTGGCTCCGGGCGTGCTTTTTGCCGCCATCCGCGGCACGTCCATCGATGGTCACAAGTTCATCAACGATGCGCTCGCCGCCGGTGCGGCCGCCATCCTCGCCGAGTCCGCGCCGCCCTTGGATCACGATCCCAATGTGCCATGGCTCCACGTGCCGGACAGCCGCGAAGCGCTGTCTTCCATTGCCTCCACCCTTGCCGGACACCCCTGGAAGGAGCTGGCCGTGGCAGGAGTCACCGGAACCAACGGCAAAACCACCACGGCATTCCTGATTCATCACATCATGAAAGCGGAGTGGCATCGCGCCGGTCTGTTAGGAACCATCTTGGTGGATGACGGCGAGACCCAATCCACCGCCAAACATACCACTCCGGGATCCATCGAGCTTTCCGCCATGCTCGGTCGCATGCGCGATCATGGCTGCCGTGGCGTGGCCATGGAGGTGTCCTCACATGGCATCCACCAGAAACGCATCAGTGCGATCGGCTATGATGCGTGCGTTTTCACCAATCTCACCCAGGACCATCTGGACTATCATGGCACACTGGAGGCCTACTATCAGGCCAAGGCGGATTGGTTCTTCGCACTGGCTGCCGACAAGAAAGGCAAGAAACCCATCGCCATCATCAACACCGATGACTCGCACGGACTCGCCCTCGCCACAGCGTTGGAAGGCAAGTTGCCGCTCATCCGCTTCGGCTTCAACGTCCACTGCGATTTCCGCGCCAACAATTTCCGCCAGAACCCGCGTGGCATGGAGTTCGAACTCGCCGCCAAGGGAAAAACCTATCTCGTCCGCGCTCCGTTGATCGGCCGCTTCAATGTATATAACTTGCTGGCCGCCATCGGTGCCGCCACCGCTTGTGGCATCCGTCCGCGTGAGGCCGTGGCTGCCATCGCCAGCGCGCCGCAGGTTCCAGGCCGCATGGAAAATGTGGGCAATGCCGGCGGAGCCACGGTGTTTGTCGATTACGCCCACACTCCGGACGCATTGGAAAATGCCTGCCGCACGCTCAAGGAACTCGATCCCCGCCGCCTCATCACCGTCTTCGGCTGTGGAGGAGACCGCGACAAAGGCAAACGCCCTCTCATGGCCGCCGCCGCCGCACGTTACAGCGATGCCTGTGTGATCACTTCGGACAATCCACGCTCCGAGGATCCCCTCACCATCATCCGCGAGATCGAAGGCGGCATGGGTGGCAAGGGTCACCTCAGCATGCCGGACCGCGCGGAAGCCATCTCCCACGCGGTGAAAAACTCGCTCTCCGGAGATATCATTTTGATTGCCGGAAAAGGCCACGAAACCACCCAGCAGTTTGCCGATCGCACGATCGATTTCGACGATCGCAAACACGCATCCAAAGCCCTTCGCGAACGCGCGCAGGCCATTGCAGAAAGCAGATGAAACCGCTCACCGCCCAGCAAATTGCGGAAATCCTCGGCACTCACGTCGCCTCAGGACGTCCCGATGCGCTTGCATCCGGCGGCGTCTCCACGGACAGCCGCAAACTGCCACAACATGCGTTGTTCATCGCATTGCGTGGTGAGAATTTCAATGGCGATGCCTTTGCCAAAGGTGCCATCGCATCCGGTGCCGCCGTGGTCATCGTGCACGAATGGACAGACGAAGCCCCTGCAGATGCAGCGGTCATCGTGGTGCCGGACACGCTGCGCGCCCTGCAAAAGCTGGCCCATTGGTGGCGCAGGCAATTGGACATCCCGGTGCTTTGCATCACCGGCTCCAATGGCAAGACCAGCACCAAGGATTTCTGCACCGCAGTGCTTTCACAGAAATATCAGGTC
>JALOTR010000417.1 GCA_025457805.1 Akkermansiaceae bacterium
TGGGACGCGGCGTTCCGGGCGCATGTGGTGCGGGAAGCGGAGAGGAAGCCGGTGATTTTCTGCGGTGACCTGAACGTGGCACACCAGGAGATCGATCTGGCGCGACCGAAAGACAACCGGAGGAGTCCGGGATTCTCGGATGAGGAGCGGGCGAGCTTCGGGGAGTTGTTAGGCGCGGGTTTTTCCGACACGTTCCGGCATTTGTATCCGGATAAGGAGGCGGCGTACTCTTGGTGGTCGTATCGAGCCGGGGCGCGGCAGCGGAATGTGGGATGGAGAATCGACTACTTCGGGGTTTCCAGCCCCTTCATGAAGAACGTGGTCGATGCGGTGATTCTGCCGCATGTGCATGGGTCGGATCATTGCCCGGTGGGGATCACGCTGGGTTGAGCGGGATAGTAGAAAGAGGTGTCGGGACTGAAGTCCTCGACTACGTTTTTTCGGTGTGCACGAGGAGGACGATTTCGCCTTTGGGCGGGTGGGCTTGGAAGTGGGCGAGGACTTCGGCGGCGGTGCCGCGGTGGTAGGTTTCGAATTTCTTGGTGAGTTCGCGGGCGACGCAGGTAAGCGCGGCGGGGTTGATTTCCGTTAGGATTTCAAGCGTCGAGACGATGCGGTGGGGAGACTCGAAGAATATGCCGGTTTCGCCGGAATCAATGGCGGCGGCGAGGGCGCTGCGGCGTTTTCCGGATTTCACCGAGAGGAAGCCGCCGAAGCGGAAGGCGTGGCAGGGAAAACCGGAGCCGATGAGTGCGGTGATGACGGCGGAGGGGCCGGGCAGGACTTCGAAGGGCGTATCGGTTTCAATGCAGGCCTGGATGACACGGTAGCCGGGATCGGACACGCCGGGCATGCCGGCATCGCTGATGAGGGCGATGGTTTCTCCGGCCTTGGCGGCGGCGACGAGATCGGGCGCGCGGCGGGCTTCGTTGTGCTCGTGGAGGGAGACGAGGGGTTTTCCGGAAATGCCGAGGTGGGCGAGGAGTTGGCCTGAGTGGCGGGTATCCTCACAGGCGATGCGATCGGCGGATTGGAGAACCTCCACGGCGCGGAGTGTGATGTCCCCGAGATTTCCGATGGGGGTGGGGACGATGATGATGCGGCCGGAGGTTTCCATGAAGTCGGGCGGAGCTTGCCAGATTGGGATGCGGCGGGAAGAACGAAGATGCGGGCTGCTTCGGTCGGTGGACCTTCTACGGGTCGGCGGGCGGTTCCGCGCCGAGATGGCTGCGGATTTTCTCTGGAGCTGTTAGAAGATACTTGGCGCGCTGTTCTTCGGACAAACGATTGAAGAGATTCTGGCGGAGGACATCGGCGCTGTAGTAGTTGATCGACGCGTCGATGAGCTTGGTGAGCATTTCTCCCGTGTCCCGCTGATTGGATCCGGCGGTGAGAAACGCATCGATGACCGAGCTATCGGGATTTTTCATGAGCGCGTTCAGAGCCACGTCCCAGGATCTCTCGTTCAGGTCTCCTGTTAGCGTGGCTTGGGCGGCGAAACTTCCGTATTCGGAGGGCTCTGCCAATTTCGCGTAGCCTGTAAAAAAGTCCGATAGTCCGCAGCTGAAAAAATTTGCCTGGGCATCATTGGCCGCCACCCAAGCATACGCGGCTTGGACGTCCTGCTTCACCCAGGATTCGACCAGGTTGCAGGGATAGGTCCTGAAATCTTCGCCCTGAGTCCTTTGCTTGCACATTTCGGCGAGTCCGTTTGCGGCTGTTTTGAAATCGAAGTCCGCAGGGAAATCCACATCCCAACCCGATCTCCTATCCGCCTTGCCAAGCGTGAGTGCCATCGCCCGCAACAGGGAGTCCGCGCCCATCCGCGCCACCTTGTTGATGAAATCCGGTGGCAGCGAGATTCCATCGCCCGTCTCGCGACGGATGCGTTCGGCCATTTCCAAGGCCTTCACAGGGTCCTTGGCAGCGGCGATTTCAAAGACGCTCTCGAAGTAGAAACGCCGGTCGCCGGGATGCGGGGTGGCAAGAATCCAAGCGATCGTGTCCTCAGGCGATTCTTCATACCGGCGCTTCAACAGCAGTTGGATCCTCTCGCGTTCCTCTCCCAAAAGCCCCTCGATTCCTCCTTGGGCGGCGAGGAGATTGATCAGTTCGGGCAAATCACTTCCAGGCAATGAATCCAACTCGGCATCAAGATGCTGGGGATCTTCCGCCAATTTCCGCAGGCGGGAAATCCGGCTATCTCCCTTCACAAGGTCCGGCTTCGGACGGGACGATGGGCCGGGCGAATCCGTTTGGGAAGCTGGCGAGGGTGGTTTTCCGATGCTGGACGAAGACGCCCACCAACCGATTCCGATGCCGGAGATGAGACATGCGCCGCAGGCGACTGGGAGCAGGGTTTTCATTTCCGGATCATGGCTCCGGGGCTGCGGAATGAATTCCGCGCTCCAATTTTTCGCGCTCTTCGTCGGTGAGGAGTTGGGGTCTGCCTTCGTGATTGACGCGGACGGTGGTGACGCTGCCGAAGGAGGCGAGCTCGCCGGATTTTGTGAGGATTTCGAAATTCCAGGTCACGGAGGAAGCACCAACGCGGGAAATGCCGAGCTGGACCTCGATTTCATCGCCGGTGAGAAGCGGGCGTTTGTAATCGCAGGAAACTTTGACGCGTGGCCAGCCACCTTGGTCGCGGGCGAAGACGAGCAGGCCATTCTTGCGGAGAAATTCGTGCTCCGCTTGCTCGAAGTAGTGGAAGACGTTGGGGAAGTGCATCCAGCCGCTGGCGTCCGTGTCACCGAAGGCGACCGTGCGGAAATGGCGGTGGAGTGGGAAATTCATTTCATCACACGAACTTGCTCACTAGCACCGAGGCATTGTGGCCGCCGAAGCCGAAGCTATTCGAGAGCGCGACGGTGACCTTCGCCTCGCGGGCGACGTTGGGGACGACGTCGAGATCGCACTCGGGGTCCTGATTTTCCACGTTGATGGTGGGCGGGACGATGCCCTCCCGGATGGCCATGATGCTGGCGATGAGCTCGATGCCGCCGGCGGCTCCGAGCATGTGGCCGGTCATGGACTTGGTGGAGGAAACCATCAGGCCGTTCTTCGCGTGATCGCCGAATGCCAGTTTGATGGCTTTGGTTTCCGCGATGTCGCCTAGACCGGTGGAGGTGGCGTGGGCGTTGAGGTATTGGACGTCGGTGGGATTCTTTTTGCCGTGCTTGAGGGCCATCTGGATGGCGTAGGCGGGACCGCTGCCATCGGGCGAGGGGGCGCTGAGGTGGTAAGCATCCGCGCTGACGCCGTAGCCGATGAGTTCGGCGTAGATTTTGGCACCGCGCTTTTTGGCGTGTTCGAGTTCCTCGATGACAATCACGCCGGCCCCTTCGCCCATGACGAAGCCATCGCGGTCCTTGTCGAAGGGACGGGAGGCGCCTTGGGGATCGTCATTGCGGGTGCTGAGCGCCTTCATGTTGGAGAATCCGCAGAGGCCCATCGGCAGGATGGTGGCCTCGGCTCCGCCGCAGATGAATCCATCCGCGTCACCAAACTTGATGATGCGCCAGGCTTCCCCGATGTTGTGGTTGGAGGTGGCGCAGGCGGTGACGATGACCATGTTCGGACCCATGAGGCCGAATTCCATGGAAATGATGCCGCTGGCGATGTTGGAAATCATCATCGGGATGGTGAAGGGCGAGACGCGCTTCGGGCCCTTGGTCATGTAGGTGCCGTGCTCGCGCTCCAGTGTGGCGAGGCCGCCGATGCCGCTGCCGACCATCACTCCGAAGCGACGTGGATCGATGGTGGAAACGTCGAGCCCGCAATCTTCCATCGCCATTTTCGAGGCCGCCACGGCGAATTGCACGTAGCGGTCCGCCCGGCGCGAATCCTTGGGAACGCGGAAATAGCCATCCGGTTCGAAGTTTTTCACCTCACCTGCGATCTTGCAATCGAAGGGCTCGGGGTCGAGTTGGGTGATGGTGGAAACCCCGCTGCGACCCGCCTTGAGGCCGTCCCAAGTGGTGGTCAAATCGTTGCCCAGAGTCGGGGCGCAGTCTGAAGGCTCCATGGGGACCGCGCAAGCATCATCACGGGATGTTTCCGGAGGCGGAAATCCGTTCACCCGAGGCGACGGCTGCGGCCTTTTTCATTGGCGGCTTGGCATTGCGGGCAATGCACGATTTTCACGTGGGTGGAGTCTTCGAAGGCGTGCAGGCAGAGCCGGCAAATCACGCGGTGGGCCAGCGATTTGCTTTCCGAGCGGGCATGCAGCGTCCGCGAAACGACGGTGCACAGCACCACCAGCGCACAGGAACCACCGAGCACCAGCAGGACGAATTCAGCGATCGAGAGTTCCATCAGCGGGGGCTTGGGGTTGATTGGAAAAACCGACCGCGACGGAGATCCAGCGGGCTGGTTTCGCATCTTCGAGGAAAACCACACGTCGCAACCAATCCGCGAGCAGCTTCTGGCGCTTCTCGTCTCCACCTGTGAGAGAGGTGCATTCCTCCACATTTCCCGCCGGACCGAGTCTCAGCAGAAAGCGCCATGTCTCGGCGGTCAGTTCGGCATCGATCACCCCCTCGAAAGTCGGTAGTTGTTTGGGAATGGATGCGCGATCGATTCCGGAAAGCGGCTCAATCACTGGGGCGAGCTGATGGTTTTGCGCAGCGGGAGCCTCTGTGGAAGTGGCCCGGCGTTTCG
>JALOTR010000418.1 GCA_025457805.1 Akkermansiaceae bacterium
GCCGCCGACCTCGAAGAGCGCGTCAATTTGCTCGAATCCCTGAAGCGCAAATACGGCCCGTCCCTCACCGATGTCATCGCCCGCCGCGACAGCGCCGCCGCCCGCCTCGACACCATCGAAAACCGCTCCGAGAAAATCGAAACCCTCGAAGCCGAACTCGCTGCCTGCCGGTCCAAACTCGATGCCGCCGGCAAAACCCTCAGCGCCGCCCGCCGCAAAGCCGCTCCCAAGCTCGCCAAGGAAATTTCCTCCCAGCTCAAAGACCTGGGTTTCAAACAATCCTCCTTCGAAGCCCCGCTCCATCCATTGCCCGAGCCCGGCCCCCAAGGACTGGAAACCATCGAGTTCCAATTCGGCCCCAACCCCGGCGAGCCGCTCCTCCCGCTCCGCCAAATCGCCTCATCCGGAGAAATCAGCCGCGTCATGCTCGCCGTGAAATCCGCCCTCGCCGATCAGGACGCCACCCCGCTCATGGTTTTCGATGAAATCGATGCCAACGTCGGCGGCGAAGTCGCCCGCGCGGTCGGTCGCAAAATGGCCGCCCTCGGCACCCGCCACCAAGTCGTCGCCATCACCCACTTTCCGCAAGTCGCCGCCACCGCATCCCTGCATTTTGTCGTCGAAAAAGAAGTCACCGGCGGCCGCACCCGCTCCCGGCTATTCCCCGTCAGTGGCGAGACGCGCATTCAGGAACTTGTCCGCATGCTCGGCGGCGGCGGCAAACAAGCCCGCGCCATGGCGGCCTCGCTGCTCAGTCCGTCGGACTAAATCCCACCCCATCCGTTTTGCCACGCCGCCCGCCGACCACTCCCTGCACCTACAAGGCCGTCCCGGAACCGGTCCTCGCACCCTCGGCGGAACTCGCCAAAGAACTCGGCCTCCCCTGCCTCCTACCCGGCGCCTCACGCCTCATCATCGGCCGCCGCGAATGGCTCGCCCTCCCCGATCTCGGGATCTGGCCGCTCAAGGCCAAAACCGACACCGGAGCCCTCAGTTCCACCCTCCACGCCGAAAACATCCGCCTCTCCCCGGATGGCTCCACCGTCCACTTCACCACCTTCAACCCCTCCGGCGATCCCACCCATTGCTCCGCCCGCGTGGAGCGACTCGGCCGCGTTCGCAGTTCCATCGGAGTTTCCCAACAACGGATTTTCATCCAAACCACCGCCCTCGTCTGCGGCGGTTTCCAATGGAAAATCCTCGTCAGCCTCTGCAACCGCTCGGACATGCTCTGCCCGCTCCTCCTCGGGCGTCGTGCGCTGGCAGGTTATTTCCTCATCGACCCCCTCGGCACCCACCTCCTCGGCCCCCGGCGGGAACTCATCCGCTGCGCGAAGAATTTCGTCCGGACTCCCGTCGGCGATTGACCGCAAAGCCGCGGACTCCAAGCAAGAAATCAAGACAAGCCATCCCAACGGCACCGCTTCATGGACGACCCAAAAGACATGCCTGCTCTCACCGTAGTCCCGGAAGCGAAACCCGCCCCGTCCGAATGGCGTGCGTGGCTCGAAGAATTCGGCCCCAAGCTCCTGCTCTTCGCACGCCAACAAACCCGCTCACCCCAGGATGCCGAAGACGTCCTTCAGGATGCCATCGTGAAACTGGTGGAAAAGATCCGCCACGATGAATTCGTCGGCGGCCCCGAAGCCTGGCAACCCTACCTCTACACCACCATCCGCCGCCTCGCCATCGACCTCAGCCGCCGCGACGACCGCCGCAAACGCCGCGAGGACGTCGTCAGCATCGATGAGGGCGAAGCCCATGCGGAAAGCTTCCATCCATGGTTCGAGAGCGAATCATCGGACGACGAAACACGCGTCCAACTCGAACATAAACTCAGGGAGCTCCCGGAGAAATTTTCCGAAGTCATCATCATGAAAATCTGGGGCGAGCGCACATTTGCGGAAATTGGCGAAACTCTCGGCATTTCCCAAAACACGGCAGCCTCCCGGTATCGCTACGGACTCGAAGCCCTCAAGAAGAGTCTCGGCAACGCCCGCCGCCGTGGCGACCTTTCGATCTAACAAATTTCATCATTTCATATCATCCCATTCACCAACATGTCATCCGATCCGTCATCCATTGAGTCCGATCTCTGCCGTCTGCGTGCAAGCTCGCTCGATGAATCATTGCTCGCACGACTCGAAGCCTGTGCAGAGGATTCATGGACCAAGCTCTCCCCCAACGAGGCAGCCTTCGAGCATGAACTCCAATCCCACGCACCGTCTGCCCTCTCACCTGCCTTGATGGCTTCACTGCTGGATCAAGTATCCGCAGTTCCATTTCCGGGCGAGCAGAACATCGTGCGCTTCCCCGCAGCTTCCGCCGCCTCCACAACCGCATCAGAAGCCCGCCGCCAACGTGGCTGGTGGAGCGCCGCAGCGGCCGTTGCCATCGCCGGAGCGCTCTCCGCCCTCATGGTTCCCACCGGGACATCAAGCAACAAAACTGCTGCTAACAAGACCCCGCAAGCCAACACACCACCCACCCATAACACCGGCTCCAGCCTCGTTCCCGCCGGATTCAACCGCGGACTTGCCGATGCCAGTGATGAAGGAGTCATTTGGCAAAAAGACAGCCGCCCCCATCGCGTGCTCAGGGTTGTCTATCAGGATCGCGTGACTCTCAAGGATGCCAATGGCCATCTCTATCAGGTCGAACAACCCCGCGTGGAGTATATCCTCGTTCCCGCAAAAACCGATTGAGCACACAAGGTCTTTCCCAAGACAAAAAACCTTAACTACTACGCTCATCGTACGTAAACGAATCATGAAATCAAAATCATTTGCATATCCAATCACCAGCCTCATGGCGGCACTCGCGCTTCCCGCTCATGCCATCGAGGCCCCTCAGGATGATGCCCCGCCACCACCCGCTGCAGAGCAAGCTGCCGACGCCCCGGCAGAAGCGCAACCGCAGGCAGAGGCGGAAGCTCCCGCCCAAGAGAAAGCCGCAGTCGGCTATCTGGGCGTTGTTTCCAGCGAGGTTCCGGAAATGCTCGCAGAGCACCTTCAACTCAAACCCGGCGAAGGAATCATCGTCCGCTCCGTCCTTCCAGATGGACCCGCCGCCAAAGCCGGCATCTCGGAAAACGATGTGATCACCCGCGTCGATGGCGAAGCAGTCGGAAATTCCATGGACCTCACCCGCGAGGTGAAAAGCCACCAACCTGGCAAAAACATCAAACTCGATGTGATCCAGAAAGGCAAACCCGGCAACGTGGAGGTCACGCTCGGAACCCGCCCGGATCAAATCGCAGACTTGAACCTCAAGCCTCTCGATGATCTCAACCTCGACGGAATCCCACGCGAACTCGCCGATCGCGTCCGCGGTGCGATCGAGGGCAATCTTGGTGGTTTCGACCTCGGCGGCCTCAATGGAGAGAATCCCGCCATGGAAATCGCGCCCATGGAAGAAGCCATCAAGGAAATGCGCCAACGCATGGAAAAAGCCCTCAAGGGCTTGGATGCCCAACCCGGTTTCGAACTTCAAGGCGCTCCCGGCATTCCCAAGATCAATGTGCAACAAGGCGCATCGATCCGCATGTTGGATGAAAAAGGCAGCATCGAACTGAAGTCCAACGACGGTGGCAAGGAAGTCACCCTCCGCGACAAAGACAATAACATCACTTGGACCGGCCCCTGGGACACGGATCAGGACAAAGCCGCCGCGCCGGACGACGTCCGCCAACGCGTGGAACGCCTCAACATCGATACCAACTTCAATGGCAACGGCCTGCGCCTCGAAATGCGCGGCGGACGCCTCAATCTCGATCCGGAATAAACCACACGATCCCCAATTTCTCTGGGTAGCAAGACAAGCGCTGGAGGGCGCTTCATGGAGAGCACCCGCGCCGGTTCGCCCGGCGCGGGTGTATGCTTTCCGGGACAGTTATCAATCTGTTAGATAAGTGTCCCGCTCAGAACGATCTTTGCGGAAGCAAGCAATCGGCCAGCCACTATTACCTGACCCTCCACCTGCACAAGACCTTCCATCCGGCCT
>JALOTR010000419.1 GCA_025457805.1 Akkermansiaceae bacterium
TTTCTTTGGTGCATGTCATTCCGCTCACACGTCCGATGGATCGCCAGCATCATTCTCGGCCTTTCGGCTGTGGTTGAGGGGGCTGCGAAGTTTGAGATCACCGAGTTCGGTGCCGTGGCCGATGGCAGGACGCTCAACACCGAGGCCATCGCCAAGGCGATCGATGCCGCTGCGGCCACTGGCGGCGAGGTGGTGATCCCGGCGGGGGTGTTTCTGAGTGGCTCGATTTTCCTGAAACCCGGCGTGAGCCTTCACTTGGAGAAGGATGCGGTGTTGCTGGGATCGAACCGCATCGACGACTACCCGAAGCGCAAAACCCGGATCGAAGGCCATTTTCCCGAGTGGCGGATGGCCCTCGTGAATGCCCAGAACATGGACAAGGTCCGCATCCATGGTGAAGGGAAAATCGATGGCAACGGCATCCTGTTTTGGGCCCAATTCTGGCAGCGGCGGAAGGAAAACCCGAAGTGTACCAATCTTGAAGTCGAGCGCCCGCGATTGATGTTCATCGATCGCTGCAAGGATGTGGAAATCAAAGGACTCACCTTCCGCGATTCCGGCTTCTGGAATCTTCATCTCTACAACTGCGATGGCGTGCTCGTGGAAGGTCTTGATATCTCCGCGCCCACCCAAGGACATATCCTCGGGCCCAGCACCGATGGCATTGATGTGGACAGTTCCCGGAATGTCACGATCCGCAAATGCCGTATCTCGGTGAATGATGACAACATCGCCCTCAAGGGCAGCAAGGGTCCGCTTGCCGACAAGGACACCGACAGCCCGCCGGTGGAAAACATCCTCGTCGAGGATTGTGTGATCGGCGATGGCAACGGGCTCATCACCTGTGGCAGCGAGGCCACGCTGATCCGCAATGTGACGGTGAGAAACTGCCGCATCACCGGCAATGCCACCCTTCTCACGCTCAAGCTGCGCCCGGACACGCCGCAGCATTATGAAAAGATTCTCATGGAAAACATCGAGCTCGCCGGCACTGGCCGCCTGCTCAATGTGGCGCCTTGGAAGCAGTTCTTCGATCTCAAGGGCCATGCCCCGCCGAGCCGCCGCGTCAATGACATCACCCTCCGCAATATCACCGGCCACTTCGGCAGCATGGGCACCCTGCGCGGGAATCCCGGCGATGTGATCGAAAATTTCACCTTGGAAAACATCGATGTGAAACTCGCCAATGATTCAACCGAATCCGTGGACCTCGGGCGTTTGAAGATTCTCAATTCACGCGTGAATGGCAGTCCTCTCGGTGGCGATTGATTGAACTGCCACGAACTAACAACTTGCGGATTCGATCCATCACTTGCGACGGCGGCGTCCGATGAGAGGAAGTGCCGCGAGTCCGGCGAGCAGTGCGCTGGATGGCTCGGGAATGGCCGTGTAGCTGTAGATGATTCTCGCGCCGGTGCCTGCGGTGGTCGTTTGTTGCGATGACAAATTTCCTCCACCGCCAAGGATGGTCAGACCATTGAGCGATTGGGCGTTGATGCTGAAGTTTCCGCCGCCCGGTGCCTGCATGGCATAGATGATGGATGCGAGATCATACACGTTGGATGACGATGTGCTCAAGGGGCCGAAGTTGCGGGTTTCTCCCACGGCGAAGGACTGGATGCCACCGGTGGAGAACTGCAAATCGATGTCCGCACCGCTGTTTTGCAGGAGGGTGTCCAGAGGTGCGAGCGAGCTGGTGAATGACAGGGTCGAGGTGCCAGTGATCCGGGCATTGACCGCGGTTACGGCGCTGTTGGTGATGGATAGCTCGGTAGTGCCCGCTCCATAGAGTTCGAGCGTGATGGCTGTTAGAATACCGAGATCGCTGTCAAACAGAGCAAGGTGTCCGGTCTCATCAATCTCCGTGACGCTCTCCATAATCGGGAGTCCGTATTCGGAGGTCATGGTCAGGGTCTGTGCATGGGCACCGGACAAGATTGCAAGGCAGCAGGAAACAGCAAGGAAGGCTTTCACAAGGGGGATTGGGGGATAGGGGTAGGGGAGTGCTTCCAAAAATCAGCAATCGCTGACTGCCGGAAGCGCCTGATATTTAACACCGATCCTCCAGCCCGCCCATCACGTCATGACGTAGGTGGGCTTCACCTCATGGCCACCCCGCATTCCGCAAGGTGTAAGACTCAGCGTTTCGCCTTGGGGGTTTTCAGGAATGCCTCCACTTCCTCCACCGTGCGGGTGTTGAAGACATCCTGTTTTCCCAGCCATCCCTTGCGGGCGAGCCTTGCGCCGATCCCGAGGTGATGGAGTCCCATCGTTGAGTGGGCATCCGGATTGATGGAACAAAGCACGCCCTTGTCGCGCGCGCGCTTCCACCAGCGCCAGTCCATGTCGAGCCGCCATGGATTGCAATTCAGCTCGATGATGGTGCGGGTCTCCGCCGCGCAGTCGATGATCATGGCGTGATTGACCGCATAGCCTTCGCGTTTGAGCAGGAGCCTGCCGGTGACGTGGCCGAGCATGGTGACGTGTTCGTTCTCCATCGCCCGGCAGATGCGGCGGGTCATCTCGTCTTCTGTTAGATTGAAAATGTTGTGCACCGAGGCCACGCAATAATCGAGCTGCGCAAGTGTGGCATCATCGAAGTCGAGCGCACCCTCACGCAGGATGTCCACCTCGGACCCTGCAAAAATGCGGAAGTTGGTGTAGGTCGCATTCAAGTTGCGGATGGCTTCCACCTGTTTCATCAGGCGTTCCGCATCGAGTCCGTTGGCGATGACCATCGACTTCGAGTGATCCGCGATGCCGAGATATTGCAATCCGAGATCCATGGCTTCATCCGCCATTTGTTCGAGGCTGTGGATGCCATCGGATTCCGTGGTGTGGTTGTGGAAGGTCCCCTTGAGTTGTTCCAGGGTCACCAAGCGGGGTAGGGATTTTTCCGCAGCAGCCTCGATCTCGCCGCGGTTTTCGCGCAGCTCGGGCTCGATGAATTGCAGACCGAGAAACTGATAGATATCACGTTCCTCGTGGATGCCATCCGGCACAGTGGCCGCGCTTCCTTCGGTGGGTGTGAAGCCGTATTCGTTGAGCGAGAGTCCCTGTTTGAGAGCCAGCGAGCGGATGGCCACGTTGTGTTCTTTGGAACCGGTGAAGTATTGCAGGGCAAAAGGGAACTGGGCGTTTGAAACGGCGCGGAGATCGCACTGCATGCCGTTTTTCAGCCGCACCGAGGCTTTGGTATCGCCGCAAACAATGATCGATTCCACTTCTGGCAAGGTCGTGAAATCCTCGCAAACCAGAGCCGGTTCCTTGGTGGCGACCAGAAAATCCAGATCATGCACGGTTTCCTTCGCCCGACGGAACGATCCCGCCACCGCCACCCGCGAGATTTCCGGATGCAGCCGCAGCGTGTCGAGCATGGTGCTGACGAGCGGCGTGATCTCACCTAACAGAAATGTGTCCGCAAAGGTTTCCTTCAGTGCGATGGCCTCGAGGATCTTGGCCTGGGTTTTTGCTCCGAAGCCCGGAAGCCCCGCCACCCGGCCTTCATCGCAGGCGGCCTTGAGTTCCGCGATGGAGCCGATGCCCAATGTTTCATGAAGCGCTTTGACCTTCTTCGGCCCCAAACCTTGCAGATCGAAGAGTTCGAACAAACCTGCTGGAAACTCCGCACGCAGATTCTGGTGGAAGGCAAGGGTGCCGGTGCTGGCGAGTTCGTGGAGCTTGTCGCGCAATGCATCGCCGATGCCCTTGATGCCGGTGAGTTGGTTGTCGGCAGCGAGTTGCACGATATCACCATCGAAGTTCCGCACCGTCTCCGCTCCCTGCCGGTAGGCGCGGACTTTGAAGGGGTTTTCGTTTTTCAACTCCAGCAAAAGGGCGATTTCTTCCAGCACTCCGGCCAATGTCTCACGCGTCATGCCGCAAGCATGCGTGAGGATGCCGGACGGTCAAGGATGGGTGAATGAGGTGCTTGTAGCTGATGAGGTGTTTGTAGCGGCGTGTCTATGACCGTCGCTGCCCAAGGAAAGCCTGTAGCGG
>JALOTR010000420.1 GCA_025457805.1 Akkermansiaceae bacterium
CCGCGGGCGGAGGGCGGCTTTCGTTGTCCGTGGTTTCCACTGCCGCCCTTGGTGTTTCTTGCCATGACCGGTTTTGTGATGATCCGCTCGCTAGTGGCGGAGCCGGTCCCGACCCTGGCCGGAATGCTGACTGTCTTTCTTGTCTGGTTGTGTTATTTTCCGCTCCGCAAAGTCCGTTCCTCATCATGAAATCCATCTGCCTGCTCATTCCCATTGCCCTAACCCTTGCCTCCTGCGGCCCCTCCAAGCCTGCTGCCAATGAACCCCGCTATCCGGCGGAGCCTCCTGCGAGTTTTCCTTTGGTGACCGGTGAGGCCGGGCCGGATGATGTGGGTCGTTTCCTTGCGGGCAAGCCGGTGCGCCGTGGAGCCTTGTTATCCCGCTTGCAGCAATCGCTCGAATATCAGGCGCATCAGGTGGAGATCAATCGTGTCTGGAGAACGACCGGACGCTTCCGAGCCAACCGCATGGAAGAATGGGCCAATGCGCAGGTGACGCCGGCGATCGGCAGCGGAGGAGCAATCAACTATCCCTTCGGTGGGCCGGATTTGCTGCATGTAAGTGCGATGTTTCCGCAGGCCAAGACTTATGTGTTGATGGGGCTCGAATCGGTGGGCGAGGTGCCGCCGCTGGAATCGATGCCGGCGGGAGAGGTGCTTGCAGTGTTGGATTCGTTCCGGCAGTCAATCAAAACCCAATTGCTAGCCGGGTATTTTATCACCAAGGACATGCGTTCCGATCTGGAGCGCAGTTCACTTCGCGGTGTGACGCCGATCCTGTTGAGTACGATAGCGATGCTCGGGGGCGAGGTGGAGTCTGTTAGAAGTATCTCGGCAGGTGGCAATCCCGGAGTGGAGGTGCAATATTATGATTCCGCCGGAATGAGACATACGGCGTGTTATGCGGCTGGTGATTTGTCCAACAGCGGTTTCAAGGGAGGCTATCAACAATGGGTGGCGGGCTTCGGTGGCAAGGCCACATATTTCAAGGCGGCATCCTATTTGATGCATGACGACCGCTTCAGCAACGCGCGGAATTTTTTCCTGAGCAGTTCGCGGGCGGTGCTGCAGGATGACTCGGGGATTCCGTTTCGATATTTTGGCGAGGCTTGGAACATCCGTTACTTCGGGAGTTATGAAAGCCCCATCGAGTTGTTTGCCAAACATCAGCAGAACGATCTGAAACAAGCCTATGCCTCCAATCCAGCCAGCCCCTTGGCGTTTGGATCGGGTTATCATGTTAACTACTCGGACGCCAACCTGATCCTTGCCCTCAAGCGGTGAGGCTGCGGAGGAATGCGCCATCGTCCCACGAGCGTGACCGGCCGAGGCGGACGATGACGAGTTCCTCGGGTGGCAGGATGTAAACCCGTTTGCCGCCTGATCCAGCCATGGCGATCCAGCCGGGATCGAGCGTGGGATGGAGGCAGGCCTGCTGCCAGAAGGCGGGCGGGCGGACATCGTCGATGTGGCGCTCGGGCTCGATGGCGGTGGCGTTGCTGCGGGCAGCATTGCGATTCCACCAAAGCCCGGCGGCGACCATGGGATTGGCCGCGCGAGGTGAGGCGAGGTCACGGAAGATGGTTGGGTCGAGGCCTGCGGTGGGGCGGCCGGAAGCGAGGTTGGAAATGGTTTCTCCCAAGCGGCCGAGATCGCGCACGCTGAACTCCGCGCCGGTGGAGAGATAGGGTTGATCGGCGAGGTCACGACGCCAGTTATGGCTGGAGATGCCGATGCGGCGCATCAGATCGGTTAGATATGCCGAAGTGGTGGTGCCGCGGATCTTCAGGTGGCGTTTGAGGATTTCTCCGAGAATCTCGGAAGAGGCGGGGCCGTAGCGGAAACGTGTGCCGGGTGGATCGACAACTTGCAGTCCGATGGCGATTTGCCCCTTGTCGCGGATGGCACCGCGATAAAGACGGGCGACGCCTGCTTCGAATCCGGCGCTTTGGTTGACCAGCATGCGCAAGGTGATGATGCGTTTGCGGGAATCGGATCTCCACTCGGGCAGAATGTCCGTGAGCGGCTCGTCGACGTGGAGCCAGCCTTCACCGATGGCCTTTACGATGGCGAGCGCGGCGAGGGATTTGGTGATGCTCAAAGAGGGCAGGGGGCGCGGTGGTTCTTTGGAGAAAAGATGTCGCCCGTTTCTCCATGCGCCGTAACCTTCATGGTTGCGGGATTGGAGAATTTCAGTGCGAAGAGTGGTGGTGGAATCCGTTTGGCTCGCACATCCCGGCAAGAGCGCGGTGATTCCGGCACGCGTGCACAAGCCCAGCCATTTCCTCCGCTCCATAGGGCGAAGGATAGGCGTCAGCTCTGGAGGAATCAAGTCGATGCTCGGTCGTTGACGGCAAGGACCGATGGGAGGCAGGCTTGCTGCGTGGGAATTGAAAAAGACATCCCTTGGCTCAAGGAAGCTGCGGGTTCGGCGAAACTCCGGCGGCAGAAGCATCTCGTCGCGGTTTCCGGCGGCGCGGATTCCGTGGCCCTGCTCCATCTTCTGTTAGATGTGGGTTTTTCGAATTTGATCGTCTGTCACCTGGATCACCGGCTGCGGGGACGTGCCTCGACAGAAGATGCGAAGTTCGTGGAGCGCCTCGCGAAGCGACTGGGGCTTCCCGTTGAAATCGGACGCACACAGGTGAAGGAGTTGATGGTTTCCAGCGGGGAATCAATGGAAACCGCCGCCCGAAATGCGCGGCATCGTTTTTTTGCCGATTGTGCGGGGAGGCATCGTTGCGAGCGGGTCCTGCTGGCGCATCATGCCGATGATCAGGCGGAAACGATGTTATGGAATCTGCTGCGCGGTTCGCGAGGACTCAAGGGCATGCGGCCCGAGCAAACTCTCCATGTGGGGGCGACGGAGTTATGCTTGATCCGTCCGCTTCTTTCGATCCGGAGAAAGGCGCTGGTGGATTGGTTGAATGCGCTGGGAATCAAGTGGCGAGAGGATGCCAGCAATCGTGAACCTGTGGCGGTGAGGAATCGGCTCCGCAATGAAGTGCTGCCATTGCTGGATGAAATTTCCGGCAGGGACTCTGTGGCCGCTTTGATCCGGGTGGCAGCCGATTTTTCGGAATTGGAGGAATTCGAATCGCAAGCCCTCGCCGAGGCATCCGTGCGGGATCCACAAGGGCGGATGCATCTGCCAGCTTTGCGCAAGTTGCCACCGCTGCTTCAGCGAGCGGCGATCCGGCAGTTTCTGTTAGATTGTGGGGTGACATCCATTGACCGCAGGCTCTTGGATGAGGCGATGGAATTGCTGGATCCCGCATCGGCGCCCGGAATCAACCTGCCGGGTGGGCGGCATCTGCGGCGGAAGGAAGGCCGCTTATGGATTGCGGATTGACGAGGGTGGCATGCCGCCGCCGGGCCAGATCTGTTCGAAATCATTGGGCGGCTGTTCCGCAGAACGGATCAGTCCATCAGCCGTGAGGGCCAACCACGGATTGATATCTCCGCCGAGGCACTCGATGGTTTGTACGGTCCAAACATTGCAAACGCGGGGGATGAAATACGAGTGGCTGGATTCCAATTGCACGCCCTTGCCCCAACTGGATTCGCAGACGACCACGGGACGTCCGGAGGCATCCTTGACGCTGCACTTGTTGAGGAAGTCCGCAAGCTTCGGGCCGTGGCGGCGTTCGACCAGCTTGCGCCAGATGCGTTGGTGGGGACAAACTTCCGCAATGTTATAATTTGCCGGGATCATCTCCATCACCGAAGGCGTGGGCGTGAAGAGCACGCGGAACATCTTCCACTTGGTATCGATGCCTTCCTTGGAATAGGCATTGCGGTTTCCCCAACTCATGGTGACGAATTTGGGATTTCCAAATCCTTCGGGCGGGATGAAGCCGGACTCGATGAGCCAGTCATAGGGAAACACCATGCCGGTGTGATACTTGTCCGCCACGAGCCAGACCAGGACGTGCGGTTCCTTTTCCCTGCTTGCTGGTGGGTTCTCCAATCGCACCGGGACCCGCTCGATGTGGGC
>JALOTR010000421.1 GCA_025457805.1 Akkermansiaceae bacterium
AAAGCCAGATCGTTGGCTGCACAGAAGTAGTCCGGGTCCGTCCCAAGGTCCGGGCCGTCATAGGTGATGAGGCAGTGGAGCATGTCGCGGGCGGCGTTCCAGTAGCGGGTGCGATCGCTTGGAGTGGGAGCGTAGTTGCTCAGTTCGATCAATCCGGATGCGGCGACTGCTGCGGCGGAGGCATCGCGTTGGGTGAGCCCGCCGGTGCCTGCGCGGCGGTCGCCGAGGCCGGTGCCGGTGCTGGAGTTGTAATTGTTGTTTGCATCATTCCACGGCCCAATGGGTTCGCCGAGTGAGGCATCGAAGTCACTGGGCGGGACGAAATCGCCAAGCCGGTGGTTCAACGTGTCGGAGGTCCGATAGTGGGGAAGGTGATCGATGTAATAATCCGCCGCATCGCAGGCGGCGGCGAGCAGGTCGGACGCATTCGTGGCCGGATCGCGCCGGGCGTGGCGGTAGGCTGCGGTGAGTCCATAAATGGCCCATGCTTGTCCGCGGGACCAGGTGGTTTCATGGGCGTATCCCTGGTGGGTGACTTTGCGTTCGATGTTTCCCGAATTCGGGCCGGATTCGAAATGGCACACGACATGATAGGTGCTGCCGTTGGGCCTCATGAGTTTGGCAACCGAGCTGCGGGCGTGTTGCAGGGCATGATCGAACCAAGGTCGTTGTGCCGGTTGGCGGCCATTGAGTTCGTAGGCGAGAAACATCGCCTCGATGTTCATCATGTTATCGATGCACACCGGATAGGGTTTTCCAAACCAGGTGCCCCAGGAACGGGTCAGGCCGGTAGGAACCGGCAGCCCGAGCGGGGCGGTGGGCATGTTGTAGCGGAGATCGAGTTTGGCGGCGGCAGTGGAGAGCCCGGCTTGGGTGAGGTTTCGGTAGATTGCGCCGGGATCATTGATTTCATCGTGAAACAGATAGCCTTTGCCCATGGAGCCGAGGGCGATGAAGCCGATGTCATGATCGTCATTCGGTGAGGTGGCCAGGGCGGCGGACCATTGCACGGCGCGTTGTTTCCATGTCTCGCTGCCGGTGCGTTGGGCGAGCATCCAGACGACTCCCGGCCAGAAGCCTGCGCGCCAGTCGCCGGCGTTGGTGGTGACGTTCCATTTTCCAGTCGTTAGATTGCCCGTCTGCGGGTAGCGGGTGTAGAGGCCGGGCGTGCCATGGAGGCCCTGCAACCAAGTGACGGTGGCTTCCGAGCGTTGTTCTGCCCGCTGCCATGCGGCGGGGAGCACGTCCTCGAGGACCGTGGCCCCCAGTGGCAGGGTCGTAGGGAGGAGGGTTGAAGTGAGTGCAAACCAGCACCCGCGGCGGATTTCGGGGAGGAAAATCATCCTTAAGGGGCCAACCTAGGATAAAGCCCAGTGATCCGGCAATCGCCAATTTCATGCGGATCGCAAAACTAACAAAGATGGATGGGGCAAAACAACAAGAGACACCAAAACAACAAGAGACACCAAAACAACAAGAGACACAAAAAATCGATTGAGAGACACCAAAACAACAAGAGACACAAAAAATCGATTGTTTGCTTGCAGGGGGGGGCGGTTGGGAGTTGGCGGAGGGATGCTTGAAAAAAGTTCACCCGGCCTGCGGGTGCGGGCCGGGTGATTTGGGTTTGGGTTTGCTTGGGTTTTTGGGTTGGTTGATCCGGGGTGATTATTTCTTCTTTTTGGTTTCGAGGCCTTCTTTGACCTTGGCCTCGATGTCCGAGTAGAGGGCGGCATCGCCCTTGAGGAGTTCCTTGGCGGCATCGCGGCCTTGGGCGAGCTGGGTGCCGTTGTAGGAGAACCAGGAGCCGCGTTTTTGGACGATTTCCATTTCCAGGGCCAGGTCGAGCAGGGAGCCAGTGGAGGAAATGCCTTCGTTGTACATGATGTCGAACTCGGCTTCGGTGAAGGGGGCGGCGACCTTGTTTTTGACGACCTTGATCTTGGTGCGGTTGCCGGTGACGGTGCCATCGGTGGCCTTGATCTGGCCGACGCGGCGGATATCGACGCGGACGGAGGAGAAGAACTTGAGAGCGCGGCCGCCGGGGGTGGTTTCCGGGTTGCCGAACATCACGCCGATTTTCTCGCGGATCTGGTTGGTGAAGATGCAGACCGTGTGAGCCTTCGAAATGAGGGCGGTGAGTTTCCGCATGGCAGCGCTCATCAGGCGGGCCTGGGCACCGACGGTGGAATCGCCGATTTCACCATCGAGCTCCTGCTTGGTGACGAGGGCGGCCACCGAGTCCAGGACGATGACGTCGATGGCATTGGAGCGGACGAGGGCCTCGCAGATTTGCAGGGCTTCCTCACCGGAGGAAGGTTGGGAGACGAGCAGGTCGTCCATGTTGACGCCGAGTTTACGGGCGTATTGGGGATCGAGGGCGTGCTCGACATCGATGAAGGCGGCGAGGCCACCGCGTTTCTGGGCTTGGGCGATGACGGTGAGCGTCAAAGTGGTTTTACCGGATGACTCCGGGCCGAACACTTCGACGATGCGTCCGCAGGGAAATCCACCGACGCCGAGGGCGCGGTCGATGAGGAGATTGCCGGTGGGGATGACGTCCACATCGACGCAGCGGTCATCGCCGAGTCGCATGATGGCGGCTTCGCCGAACTCCTTCTGGATGTGCGAGATAGCGAGGTCGAGATTGCGTTTGCGGGCTTCCTGGAGTTTGTCGTTTGCGGTTTCTTCTGCGGTTGCTTTAGCGGCCATAGGTGTGTGGGGTTGTGTGCAAGAGCTATGGCGGGAGTTTTTCGCCGCTGCAAGAAAAAAGATGTTCGCTCGAACAAAAAAGTGAGTTTTTGTTGAAACTGCAAGGAATGCGGGACTGCTTCCATGTGGGCCAATCGAATGACCACCTGCCGTGAGGAGGGTTTTTTCGGGCCACAGGGCCGAAGAGACTCGTCCCAAGATTCCTCGGGAATGCATCCAGTCGGAAATCAACCCGCCCGGTGCCTGATCCCCGTGGTCCGGGAATCAAGTGCTCGGGCCACGGTGAGGCGGGTCACTTCACCTCTATGCTCAGGCGTGACTTGCCTTCTTTGTCCTTTTCAGGGTCCGGTTGCCAATTGAGATCGAAGCCAAGATGCAGAGGGCCTGGCTTTCTGTTGGTCATGGTCATGGCTGAATTCTCGGTCGCGGTGAAGAGGAACTTCTTGCCTTTGTAAGAACTGATTTCGACTTGGGCGGCAGCGATTCCCGGTCCGTTGAGTTCCTTGGAGCTGGCATCGACTTCTTTTTCGAAGGTTTGTTTCACCCGTTTTCCATCGGTCCATTTGATGTCGAGGCGGTCATCCTCGATCTTTTTCTGGAAGGACTTTTCCTCCTTTTTATCTCCCGCCTTATCGTAGGGATAGGCGGAAGGAATCCCCACACTGACCACGAAATTGAGTGGCCCCTTCAAGGTTCCCGGTTCCAATACCCGGCCGCCGAAGGAAATCACGTCGCGTTCCTGCTCGATGGTCGTTTCGAATGAAGCATCGCCGGTCACCTTGCCGCGAATGACCACTTTTTCGAGCTCATCGGTGGCGGGATCGCTGCTGGTGAGGGTTTCCGGCTTGAGTCTGCGGAGTGTTTGTTTGCCATCCGGAGCGGTCTCCAGAATTCCGATTTCGAGAGTGACCGTGAGCTTGTGGCCGATGGGTGTCCCGCGATCGCCAAGGGGATTGAGGGTGATTTTTCCTACGGATGTGACACCCAAATGGAAACGCTTGCCTTCGACTCCCACGAAATGACCCAGCCACGGGGGCTCGTTGAGCGAGGGCAACTGGGCGTGGACGGCGGTTGGGGTGACAACGGTCATCACGAATGCGGCGGAAATCACCCTGAGGATAGGCATGGTTTTCATTTCCCCAAACCAATACCGGCTTATGCCTTGATGCCAGCGAAAATTCGGGGCAGTCCCGGCCAGTTGCTGAAGGCTTCAGAGGTAGGCATGAAGTCCGTCCACCGTGTCCTGATCGAGGCGGCGGGCGAGCGCGATGACCAGGGTGAG
>JALOTR010000422.1 GCA_025457805.1 Akkermansiaceae bacterium
GTCGAAGCCCTTTTCACCGATGTAGAAAACGTGCTGATGACCGGCAAAGTCGCGCTTGATGATGAGCGAGTCGTTTCCATCTCCGGCCCAAATCCGGTCGCCGCCCGCGCGGTCGCCCCGGTCAATCGTGAAGATGTCCATTTGATCTGTCCCTCTGACGTGATCGATGCCGCGGGAGAGCATGACCGATTCGATGCTGTCGAGAGTGGATCGGAATCCGTTCCATTTGCCATTTGCATAGGCTCCATAGACGAGTTTCCCCGCAGCGAGATCGACAAGAAACTCCGGCTCTGCATTCCGAAGCGCGGAAACTTTGGCCAGCCGCAGATCGAGTGTGTCCCAGCCATCGCCGCCAAAGTAGTCGTCTTCTCCCATGCCATAACGGAATGTATCATCTCCGTCATAGCCATAGATGCGGTCGTGGGAAATGGCCGAGCGGACCCAGTTGTCCGGGACGCTCAGACGATCATCGCCACCGAGGATGTTGGCGGTGTTGCTGCCATGGATTTCCGTCGCAAAATAGATGGCGGTGGGTTGGTTCTCGCTGGGGACCGCGTTCCAGACCCGCGAGGAGAGGTTTTCCACGTTGGCGGGAAGCCTCAGGATCACGCGTTGATCGCCACTGGCCGTTTTGCCAACCCAGGGCGATGGTTTGGTGAAGCTGTCCGAAATGGTTCGCGCTCCAACGCGACCCGTGGGAATCCACCAATCGTTGCCGGAACGCGCTTCCTCGATGATGCGGAATTCGCCGGGCTCGCCGAAGATTTCGTAGGTGTCGTTGCCCTTGCCTCCGTAGGCTTTGTCTTTTCCGCCGATGCCGATGATGTCCTCACCGCCGACGATCCGATCGTTTCCGCCAAAGCCATAGAAAACATCGGGATCGGCAGTGCCGGTGAGTTTGTCGTTCTTGCCGGTGCCCTTGACGGTCTTGGCCAGAAGGCTGCCGGGATAGAGGGCGATGGAAGCCATCACACTAACAGTTAGAAGCAATTGCGGCTTCATGAGTGGGTGGAGGGGTTGATTCGGCGAATCTTCCGGGACTGAAGTCCGCGATTGCTCTCAATGCCTGAAATGGCGGTGCCCCGTGAAGACCATCGCCATTCCGGCGGCATCCGCTGCGGCGATGACTTCCTCGTCGCGCATGGAACCGCCCGGTTGGATGCAGGCGGTGGCTCCGGCGTCGATGGCGGATTGCAAACCGTCTGCAAACGGGAACATCGCGTCCGAAGCCACGATGCTGCCCTTGAGGTCAAGGCCAGCCTCTTTGGCTTTCCAGACGGCGATGCGGGAGGAATCGACGCGGCTCATCTGGCCTGCACCGATGCCGAGAGTGCGATCCGTGGTGCTGTAAACGATGGCGTTGGATTTGACGTGTTTCACGATCCGCCAGCCAAAGCGCATGGCTCGCATTTCTTCTTCGGTCGGCGGTCGCTTGGTGACGACACGGGATTCGAGATTGTCCAATCCAAGGGCCGTGTGATCGCGGTCCATGACCATGATCCCACCCGGGCAGGAACGGATCACAGGCGATTTTTTCTCCACCAGATAGCCATCGTTCATTTTCATGAGACGGAGGTTTTTCTTCTTCTGGAGAAGTGCGCGGGCGTCGGCTTCGAATTCCGGTGCGATGATGACATCGGTGAAAATTTCCGAAATCACGCGGGCAAGTTCCAGCGTGAGAGGGCGGTTGCAGACAATCACGCCGCCGAATGGAGCCTGGCGGTCGGTTTCGAATGCCTTCTGCCATGCCACCCGGAGGTCCTCATCGTCCTGACCCACGCCGCAGGGGTTCGTGTGCTTGAGAATGGCCACGGTGGGCCGGACGAAATCCATGATGAGATCCGCAGCGGCTTCGATGTCGAGGATGTTGGTATAGCTGAGTTCCTTGCCCTGGACCTGGGTGAAGAACTCGCGGAAATTTCCATAAAGCGAGCACTTCTGGTGGGGATTGTCGCCGTAGCGGAGTTCCTGCTCCAAGGGCAGGCTGAGGGTGAAACTGCAACCCGTGCCGGTGCGGCACTGACCGAGATAATTGGTGATGGCCGCGTCATATTGCGACGTGCGGAGGAAGACCTTGACGGCGAGTTGCTCGCGGAAACCCTTGGTGGTGTCTCCCTTGTTTTCCTTCATCTCCTCGATCACCCGGGAATAATCCGAGGGATCGACCACCACGGTGACATGCGAGTGGTTTTTCGCCGCACTCCGGAGCATCGAGGGGCCGCCGATATCGATGTTTTCGATGGCTTCTTCCAAGGTCACATTCGCCTTGGCGACGGTTTCCTCGAATGGATAAAGATTCACCACCACGAGGTCGATCGGAGGAATATCGTGTTTTTTCGCCTGATCGAGGTGCTCCTTGTCATCACGGCGGTGGAGGAGACCGCCGTGGACCTTCGGGTGGAGCGTCTTGACCCGGCCGTCGAAAAGCTCGGGAGCGCCGGTGAATTCGGAAACGTCGATGACCGGCAAGCCCGCGTCGCGCAGCGATTTGGCGGTGCCACCGGTGGAAAGAAGTTCGACCCCGAGGTCGTGGAGGTCCTTGGCAAAAGCAGCGAGACCGGATTTGTCGGAAACAGAGAGCAAGGCGCGGGTAATTGGCATGGCAGGGAGCGTTCGCGTTTGAAAAACATCCGGCGTGGTCCGCACGGCAGGGACGCCGTAAACAAGCCCGCGCCCCTCGGCAAGCGGAATAGGGAAATCCCCGCCGTCCGCACCCACCCAAGCCAGCCCCCTGGGTCCCCAGTCCGCCCTGCCGCCAAAAACGCCCCCATCCATTCCAACGCCCCACTGAAAAATCCCGGTTTAAAGGGACAGGCGTTTTGGCGGAATTTGCCGGGTGAATTCGGTCAGTCGCGGAATACTTGGTCGGCAGGACCTGGTTTGACCGATGGGAAGGCTCTATCAACCATCGGAATGATCGCATGCCCTTTCGACTGATCCCGTGCCATTCGGGCCGGAGCCGTCAGTCGTGGGATTCCTCGAGGTCGCCGCCGGTTTCCTCCGCCTCAAGGGCATTCACGGAAGAAATGCTGCGACGTTCGATCACGATATCGCCTAACAGCTCGCTCTGGCGGACGATGAATTGGTTGAGCTTCATCAACTCCAACAAGGCGAGGAAGGTGACGATCACTTCCGCCTTGGTGGTGGCGGTTTGGAAGAGTTCCTCAAAACGCCGCGCTTCGCCGGGCTGGACGTGCTTCATGAGCAGGTCGATCTTGTCGGAGACGGTGTAGCGGTCATCCACGATGTCGCCGAAGTCGTGCGATTCCTCGAAGCGTTTCAAAACGTTCTGGAATGCGCGGATGAGGTCGAAAATCGAAACTTCCGCTAGAGCCGGAGTTTCCTCCACCGGTTGGTCCGCGGCATCCGGCTGGTGGGCAAAACGGCCCTCCTGTTCGAGTTCACGCAGGGAAAGGAAGCCGGCGGCGTCCTTGAATTTTTTGTATTCGATGAGCTGGCGGATCAGCTCCCAGCGCGGATCGTCCTCTTCCGCGTCCTCTTCCGGTGGTTGGTCCACACGGGGCAGGAGCGTCCGGCTCTTCAAATACATCAGGTTGGCGGCCATCACGATGAACTCGGAGGCGAGGTCGATGTTGAGGAGCTTGAAGGTGTTGATGTAGTCGAGATACTGCCGGGTGATGCGCTCGATGGAAATGGAGTGGATGTCCACCTCATCTTTTTTGATCAGGTAGAGGAGCAGGTCGAGAGGGCCTTCGAAGATTTCGAGGCGCACTTTGTAGTCGTTGGATTCCACTGGCGACTGGGGTAGGGGATGATTCGGAGGCGGGCGAGGTAATTTTCCCTCGCATCGGTGGAAGGAGGTGGTTTTACTCGCGGCGCTGCAAAGCGACCCGAATCATGGAATCCGAGCAACTGCAAAATTTCAACGAGCGATTGAGCCACTGGGTGGCCAGTCAGGGATTTTGGTTCCAAGTCCGTTACTCAATGTCCGGCACCGGCATGAAGGGTCGGGCGATGTTCCACTTGCTGCGTC